>CAZAEG010000348.1:0-3448 GCA_964484035.1 uncultured Enterobacteriaceae bacterium
CCGCCCGGGGGGCTTCCGCCACAAGGCGCCGTTCCCGCGCGCCATCCCGCCCTCGGCGAAGACGCCCACCGGGCCCGAGGGCGTGCGGCCCGATACGCCGCTCGCCGGCCTCGCGCTCGGCTGGCCCGGCTCGCCCGAGGACCTGTTCGTGGACGGCGACGGCAAGCCGGTGCGCATCGACAAGGGCTTTTCCTGGGAGTACCCGCTCTCGGTGCACGGCCTGATGCACAACGTGATCACGAACGCGTGGCGCGGCGATCCATATCCGCTGGATACGCTCATGATCTTCATGGCCAACATGGCGTGGAACTCCACGATGAACACGGCGCAAGTGCGCAAGATGCTCAACGACCGCGGCGCCGACGGCGAATACAAGATCCCGTTCCTCGTGGTGTGCGACGCGTTCCAGTCGGAGACGACGGCGTTCGCCGACCTCGTGCTGCCCGACACGACCTACCTCGAGCGCCACGACGTCATGTCGATGCTCGACCGGCCGATCTCGGAGTTCGACGGCCCCGTGGACTCGGTGCGTGTGCCGGTGGTGCCGCCCCTGGGCGAGTGCAAGCCGTTCCAGGAAGTGCTGATCGAGCTCGCCAGCCGGCTGAAATTCCCCGTGTTCGTGGACGGGGAAGGCCGCCGCAAGTACCGCGACTACCCCGAGTTCATCGTGCGCCACGAGACGGAAACCGGCTCGGGCATCGGCTTTCTCGCCGGCTGGCGCGGCGCCGACGGCTCGAAGGCGCTCGTCGGCGAGCCCAACCCGGACCAGTGGCGCAGGTACGCCGAGAACAACTGCGTGTTCAAGGTCGAGCTCGATCCTTCGTACCGCTACATGCGCAACTGGAACCGCGGCTACATGGAGTGGGCGCAGCGCCATCGGCTGCGGCGCTGGGGCGAGCCGATCCTGGTGCACCTGTACTCGGAGGTGATGCAGAAGTTCCGCCTCGCGGCGCAGGGCAAGTGGCCGGGGCGCCGACCGCCCCCCGAGCTCGCCGAGCGCGTCGCCACCCACTTCGATCCGCTGCCTTTCTACAGCGCGCCGCTCGAGACGCAGGCCACCGACCTGGAGAAGTACCCGCTCGCCGCGATCACGCAGCGGCCCATGGCCATGTACCACTCCTGGGACTCGCAGAACGCCTGGCTGCGCCAGATCCACACGCACAACTACCTGTTCGTCAATCCGCGCACCGCGCTCGCCGCGGGCATCGCCGACGGCGCCTGGATGTGGGTCGAGTCGCCCTGGGGCAAGGTGCGCTGCATGGGCCGCCACAGCGAGGCCGTCGAGCCCGGCACCGTGTGGACGTGGAACGCCATCGGCAAGTCCCCGGGCGCGTGGGCGCTCGCGCCCGAGTCGAACGAGTTCACCAAGGGCTTCATCCTCAATCACCTCATCACCGATACCTTGCCCGGCGCTACGTCGAATTCGGATCCGGTGACCGGCCAGGCCGGCTGGTACGACGTGCGCGTCAGGATCTACCCGCAATGACGAAGCAGCTCGCCCTGGTCATCGATCTGAACGTCTGCGTCGGCTGCCACGCCTGCGTGACGAGCTGCAAGGAGTGGAACACCGCAGGCGCGGCGGGGCCGCTCTCGGACCAGAACCCCTACGGCGCCGATCCCACGGGCACGTTCTTCAACCGCGTGCAGACCTTCGAGGTGGGCGAGTTTCCGCACACCGAGACGGTGCACTTCCCCAAGTCCTGCCTGCATTGCGAGGACCCGCCCTGCGTGCCCGTCTGCCCGACCGGCGCCAGCTACAAGCGCGCCGAGGACGGCATCGTGCTCGTCGACTACGACAAGTGCATCGGCTGCAAGTACTGCTCCTGGGCCTGCCCCTACGGCGCGCGCGAGGTGGACGGCGAGCAGAAGGTGATGAAGAAATGCACGCTGTGCGTGGACCGCATCTACGATCAGAAGCTCCCCGAAGCGGAAAGGAAGCCCGCCTGCGTACTCGCCTGCCCTACGAGCGCGCGCCTGTTCGGCGATATCCACGCCCCCGAGTCGGAAGCCTCGCTGGCGATTCGCGAGCGGGGCGGCTATGCGCTGATGCCCGAGTGGGGCACGCACCCCGCGAACCACTACCTGCCGCGCAGGAAGACCGAGAAGCGCCTGCACCCGGACGAGCTCGAGCGGCACGACAATCCGCTCAAGGTCGACGGCCGGCTGCCGCGGCCGGCGCCGGACGCGCCGGCGCTCGACGACGTGACGAGCTGGTAGGGCATGCGGCCGGCCTGGTCGGTGATCCTGCTCACCACGCTGATCGGCGCGGGGCAGGGCCTCTACCTCGCGCTGTTCGCGGCGGAGCTCGCGGGGCTGGGCGGATCGACCCTGTTCGTGCCGGCGGCCGCGGTGTCGCTCGCGCTGCTCGGCGCGGGCCTCGTCGCCTCGTTCTTCCACCTCGGGCGGCCGGAGCGGGCGTGGCGCTCGGCGGCGATGTGGCGCACCTCGTGGCTGTCGCGCGAGGTGATCGTGCTGCCCGCGTTCATGGCGGCGGTCGCCGCCTGGGGCGCGGCGCATGCGCTCGGCGAGCCGACGCTCGCGCTCGGAGTCGCGGCCGCGGTGCTGGCGCTCGCGCTGTTCGTCTGCACGGGGATGATCTACGCCTGCCTGCCGTTCCTGCAGGAGTGGCGCACTCCGCTCACCGTCGCGAACTTCACGCTGCTCGGCGGCGCCTCCGGCCTCAGCGCGGCGGCGGCGCTCGCCGCGTTGCTGCACGCGCCGCTCGCGCGGCCTTACGTCGTTGCCGCGCTCGTCGTGGGCGTGCTCGCCTACCTCGGGCGGCTCGCCTCGATGCTGCGCAACACGCGCCTGCGGCCGAAGTCCACGCTCGCCACCGCCATCGGCGTCAAGCACCCGAGGATCGTGCAGATCGCGCAGGGCGCGATGGGCGGCTCGTTCAATACGCGCGAGTTCTTCCACGGCCGGCCGCTCGAGGTGGTGCGCGCGGCGCGCTGGGCGCTGCTGGCGCTCGTCTTTCCGCTGCCGGCGCTGCTGCTGCTCTCCGGCAAGCTCGCGGCGCCGGTGCTCGGCGCGGCCTTTTTACTGCAGTACGCGGGCCTGCTCGCCGAGCGCTGGTACTTCTTCGCCGAGGCGAAGCACCCGCAGAACCTGTACTACCAGGCGATCTCCTGAGGCGGCGCTACTCGACCTTCAGGTAGGCGAAGCCCTTCGCCTGCAGCTCGGCGATGCGCACCACGCCCGAGCGCACCGGCGCCACGCCCTCGACGATGCGCTCCTTCGGCAGGTTCAACTGCTCGCGAGTGATCTCGCAGAGCTCGAACTTCACCTGGTGCAGCGTGCGCAGCTGCTGCAGGCGCGTGATCAGGTCCGGCCGTGCCTTGCGGAAGGCGTCGTCCTCCTCGAACGGCGTGCCTTTCAAGGGGTCCGTGGTGAGAAAGCGGATGCCGCCCGAGAGGAACACGATGCGCACGTCGTAGTCGTCGAGGTT
>CAZAEG010000349.1:0-5620 GCA_964484035.1 uncultured Enterobacteriaceae bacterium
GCGACGTGCGCGGCTTCGCGCAGCGCCAGGCGGCGATTCTCGACGCGCTTTGGCGGGTGCTCGCGCCGGGTGGTAAATTGCTGTATGTCACCTGCTCTGTTTTCCGGGATGAGAACGATGCAGTGCTGCAAGCGTTCGGCGCACGCACGTCCTGCGCGCGCCGTGGCCGGGTGCCGGAAGGCGCGGCGGAGCACTTGTTGCCGTGCGCGGAGCACGACGGCTTCTTTTACGGCCTGCTAGAGAAAGCCGCCTGACGCGGCGTGCAATGCGCATCAGCGCCATCTGCTCCGGCTTTATCTTCGCACTGGCCTGCGCCGCCGCGGACGGCGCGCGTGCCGACGAGATCGACGTCGTCGACGCGCGCCTCGCCGCCTCCGAGGAAGGCCTGCTGCTCAGCGCCGACTTCGCCTTCGACTTCAGCGCGCGCCTGCAGGAGGCGGTGGCCAATGGCGTGCCGCTGCACTTCGTCGTGGAGTTCGAGATGTCGCGGCCGCGCTGGTGGTGGTTCGACGAGGACACCGCGTCGCGGCAGACGCAATGGCGGCTTTCGTATCACGCGCTGTCGCGCCAGTACCGGCTGTCGAGCGGCGCGCTGCATCAGTATTTCGCGACGCTGGAAGAGGCTCTCGAGGTCATGCGGCGCCTGCGCAACTGGCTGGTGCTGGAGCGATCCGTGCAACTGAAGGGCTCGCAGTACGAAGTCGCGGTGCGCATGCGCCTGGACACGGCGCAGCTGCCGCGGCCGCTGCAGGTCAGCGCCCTCACCAGTCGCGAGCTGCGGCTCGAATCGCCGTGGAAGCACTTCCTTTATCTGCCGCCGATTCCGCCGGCCGGCGCGCCGCCGACCCGCGAAGCGCCCGAAGGTGGCGCGCGATGAGAACGCTGCTCATCGTTGGCGCAGCGCTCGCGGGGGTGCTGCTGTTCCTGCTGGCCACGGCGAGCGCGGCCGATTCGACGCTTCTCGCGCGCCACTATCCGCTGCTGCTCGGCCTCAATGCGGCGCTCGCCGGTGCGCTTGCCGCGCTCGTCGCCTACCAGCTCGCCGCCATCCTGCGCCGCTACCGCGCGCGCGCTTTCGGCTCGCGGCTGACGCTGCGCTTTCTCGTGCTGTTCGCGCTGATGGCCGTGGTGCCGGGCGCGCTCGTGTACACGGTGTCGGTGCAGTTTCTCACCAAGAGCATCGAGTCGTGGTTCGACGTCAAGGTGGATTCCGCGCTCGAGGGCGGAATCAACCTGGGCCAGTCCGTGGTCGACCGCATGATGGCGGAAATGCACGCGAAGGCGCGCTCGATGGCGCTCGAGCTTTCCGTTCTCTCCTCGGCGCAACAGGTGGCGATGCTCAACCGCCTGCGCGAGCAGGCCGGCGTGCAGGAGGCGGTGATCCTCGGTTCGAGCGGCACCCTGCTGGCGAGCGCTAGCGAGGAGGTGTCGAGATTCCTGCCGGAGCTGCCGACAGCGCAGATGCTGCGCCAGGCGCGCTCAGCGCAGACCTACAGCTCGATCGATGCGGCAGACGGCAGGCCGCTCGCACTGCGTGTCGTGGTGCCCGTCACTGGCCTCGCGATCGCCGACGAGGCCCGGTACCTGCAACTGCGCCAGGCGGTGCCGGCGGGCCTGGCGCGCAGCGCGCAGGCGGTGGAGGAGGCCTACCGCGACTACCGCGAACTGGCGCTGTCGCGCCAGGGCCTGCGGCGCATCTACGTCGTGACGCTGACGCTCGCCCTGCTGATGGCGCTGTTCGTCGCCGTGTCGCTCGCCGCCATCCTCTCGGCACGCCTGTCGGCGCCGCTCGCAAATCTGGCGCGCGCGATGCAGGCGGTGGCGCGGGGCGATTTCTCGCCGCGACCGCCGGTGACCAGCCGCGACGAGCTCGGCGTGCTGACCGAATCATTCAATTCGATGACGCGCCAGCTGGACGAGGCGCGCAAGGTGGTCGAATCCAACCGTGTCGCCCTGGAAACGGCGAACGCCTCGCTCGAGAACATCCTCGCCAATCTCTCGGCCGGCGTGCTGGTGTTCGACCGTGACCTGCGTCTTTCCATTTCCAACCGCGGCGCCGCCGAGATCCTGGGCGGCGAGTTGGGCGCGGTTTCCGGGCAGGCGCTCGACGCATGGGGCGGGCCGCTCGAGCCGTTCGCGGCAGCGGTGCGCGAGCAGTTCCTTGCGCACCGCGAGCGCACCTGGCAGCTGGAGATCACGCTGCGCGGCACCGGCAAGACCCTGCTGGCGCGCGGCGCGGCGCTGCCCGGGGCAACCGGCGGCGGCCACGTGCTGGTCTTCGACGACATCACGCAGCTGATCCAGGCGCAGCGCGCCACCGCCTGGGCGGAAGTGGCGCGTCGGCTCGCGCACGAGATCAAGAATCCGCTCACGCCGATCCAGCTGTCGGCCGAGCGCCTGGAGATGAAGCTCGCCGACCGGCTCGCCGGCGACGACGCGGAGACCCTGCGGCGCAATACGCAGACCATCGTCAACCAAGTGACCGCGTTGAAGTCGATGGTGGACGATTTCGGCGACTACGCGCGCCTGCCCGCGCCGGTGCCCGCGGGACTGGACCTGAACACGCTCGTCGCCGACGTCCTGGCGCTGTACGAGAACTCCCGCGTGCCGATCGCCAAGCGGCTCGCCCCGCAACTGCCGCCGGTATGGGCCGATACGGCGCAGATCCGCCAGGTGATCCACAATCTGGTGCAGAACGCCCAGGACGCACTGGAGAACCGCAAGGAGCCGCGCGCGCTGCCGGCGATCGAGGTATGCACGGAACTCGCCGGCCACACGGTGCGTCTTTCGGTCTCCGACAACGGCGACGGCTTCCCCGAGGAGCTGATGGCGCGCATCTTCGAGCCCTATGTCACGACCAAGCCCCGCGGCACCGGGCTGGGGCTCGCCATCGTCAAGAAGATCGTCGACGAGCATCATGGATCGATCGCCATCGAGAATCGGCCGGAGCGCGGCGCCTCGGTGAGCGTGCTCCTGCCGCTCGCGGAAGCCGCCTGAGGACGCCGTGGCGCAGATCCTGGTAGTCGACGACGAAATGGGCATCCGCGAGCTGCTTTCGGAGATCCTCGAGGACGAGGGCCACGCGGTGGCGCTCGCCGAGAGCGCGGGCGCGGCGCGCCGCTTGCGCGAGGCGAAGCGCCCCGACCTCGTGCTGCTCGATATCTGGATGCCGGATACCGACGGCATCACGCTGCTCAAGGAATGGGCGAGCAACGGGCAGCTGACCATGCCGGTGGTGATGATGTCCGGGCACGGCACCATCGAAACGGCGGTCGAGGCGACGCGCATTGGCGCGCTCGACTATCTGGAGAAGCCCATCGCCCTGCAGCGCCTGCTCAGCACCGTGAAGCGCGCGCTGCGCAATCACGACCTGACGGCGCCGCGCCAGCTGTCGCTGACGGCGCTGGGGCGCTCAGCCTCGCTGATGGAGCTGCGCAAGCGGCTGGCGCAGCTGGCGCAGACCGCCGCGCCGCTCATGCTGCGCGGCGAGCCCGGCATGCTGCCCGAGATCTTCGCGCGCCAGCTGGCCGCGCCCGGCGCGCCGTTTCTCGCCGGTGCCGAACTGCTCGCGGACGCCTCCAGCGATCTCCTGGCGCGGGCGGGCGGCGGCGTCCTGTTCCTGCCCGACCTGGCCCGGCTTCAGCGCGGCGAGCAGAAGAATCTGGAGTTCCTGCTGGCGCGAGCCGACAAGCACCGCGCGCGCATCGTGTCGTTCTCGCCGCTCGATGCGAAGGCGCTTATCGAGCGCCACGGCTACGACGCGGCGCTCGCCGCGCGGCTGGGCGAGCTCACGCTGCGCTTGCCCGCGCTGCGCGAGTTCGCCGAAGACGTGCCCGACCTGGCCGCGCAAATGCTGGCGCAGCTCGTGGAAGCGCGCGTGTGTCCGCCGCGGCGCCTGTCGGTCGGCGCGCTGAACGCCCTGCGCCACCATCGCTGGCCGGGTAACCTCGCCGAGCTGGAGCACGCGGTGAAGAATCTGGCGCTCACCGCCCTGGAGGAAGAGGTGAGCGTCGAAGACGTCGAGCGCGTGCTCGCGGCGCAGGCGCCCGCGGCGAGCGCGCCGGACCTGGCGCTCGACCGCCCATACCGCGAGGCGCGGGAGGCCTTCGAGCGCGTCTATTTCGAGAACCTGCTGGCCGCGGCGAGCGGCAGCATGTCGCGCGTGGCCGAGAAGAGCGGCCTGGAACGCACGCACCTGTACCGCAAGCTCAAAGCCCTCGGGCTGGCGGTGGGGCGGCGCGAGGAAGGGTGAATCGGAATAGAATGCGGCGCTTTTCCCTAGGAGCGTTCGCCGCGTGAAGATCGTCATCCTCGGTGCCGGCCAGGTCGGCAGCTCGGTTGCCGAGAGCCTGGTTTCCGAGCAGAACGACATCACGGTGGTCGACATAGACGCCGGGCGCCTGCGCGCGCTACAGGAGCGCCTCGACCTGCGCACGGTCATGGGCAGCGCCTCGCACCCCTCGGTGCTCACCGACGCGGGCATCGACGATGCCGACCTGCTCATCGCCGTGACCCAGTCTGACGAGACCAACCTCGTCGCCTGCAAGCTGGCGGCACGCATGTTCAACGTGCCGCGGCGCATCGCGCGCATTCGGGCCAACGCGTTCCTCGACAACAAGATGCTGCTCGGCGCGGACGGCTTCGACGTCGACCTCGCGATCTGCCCGGAGCAGGTGCTCACCGACTACATCGTCAAGCTGGTCGAGTTTCCGGAAGCCCTGCAGGTGCTCGACTTCGCCGACGGCAAGGTGAGCCTGGTGGCGGTGCGCGCCTACCAGGGAGGGCCGATGGTCGGCCGCCCGGTGAAGGAGATCCGCGCGCACATGCCGAACATCGACACACGCATCGTCGCGATCTTCCGCCACGACCGCGCCATCCTGCCGCAGGGCGACACGGTGATCGAGGCGGACGACGAGGTGTTCTGTCTGGCCGCGGCCGCCAACATCAGCAAGGTGATGCACGAGCTGCGCCGAATGGATCAGCCGGTCAAGCGCGTGATGATCGCGGGCGGCGGCAACATCGGCATGCGCCTCGCGCGCGCCCTGGAGCGCGACTACTCGGTGCGCCTCATCGAGCACAACAAGCGGCGCAGCGAGTTCCTCGCCGCCAAGGTGAACCAGGCGCTGGTGCTGAACGGCGACGCCACCGACGAGGAGCTGCTCGAGCAGGAGAACATCGCCGAGATGGACCTGTTCGTGGCGGTCACCAACGACGACGAGAACAACATCATGAGCTGCCTGCTCGCCAAGCGCATGGGCGCGCGGCGCGTGGTGGCGCTCATCAACCGGCGCAGCTATGTCGACCTGCTGCAGAGCGGGCAGATCGACATCGCCATCTCGCCGGCGCAGGCCACCATCGGCAAGCTGCTCGCGCACGTGCGCCGCGGCGACGTGGTCGCGGTGCACAGCCTGCGGCGCGGCGCCGCCGAGGCGCTGGAAGCCGTGGTGCACGGCGACCGCGAATCCTGCCGCGTCACCGGCCGCAGCGTGCAGGAAATCGACCTGCCGGCCGGGGCGACCATCGGCGCCGTGGTGCGCGCGGGCGAAGTGCTGATGGCGCATCACGACACGAGGATCGAGGCCGAGGACCACGTCATCGTGTTCGTCACGGACAAGAAGAC
>CAZAEG010000350.1:0-4442 GCA_964484035.1 uncultured Enterobacteriaceae bacterium
GCAGCCAGCGGCACAACTGCTGCTCGACCGAATGATGCCGGTTGCACACCGCGGTCTGCGTCATCTGCGTGATCAGCGCCTGCGTATAGCGCAGCAGCAGGCGCAGCATCGGTCCGGCGCGGTTGAACTCCTGCTTCAGCAGCTGCGCCTTCAGCCGATAGCCGAAGCCCGCGCTTTGCACGATGGCGCGGCTGGGCGTGGTTTCCCCGCCCATGAACAGCGAAATGCCGAGGATGCCTTCGTTGCCGACGATCGCGATCTCCGCCGAGGCGCCGTTCTCCAGGACGTAGAGCAGCGACACGATGGAGGTGGTGGGGAAGTACACGTGCTGCAGGCGCCCGCCCGATTCATACAGGACCTCGCCGAGCGGCATCGGCACCAGCTCGAGTTGGGGCAGCAGCCGCCCGTACTCCGGCGCGGGCAATGCGGCGAGCAGCCGGTTCTGCGTCGGTTGATGCTGGGCGATGATCTGCGGGCTGGGTCTTGGCGTGTTGGGCATGACAGGGGGAAATCATCGCCGTGCCGCCCCCGGCGACTCTGTGCGATACAGAACACTACGGCAAAGCGCTCGCCACCGCAACGTGCCGCGGGCGGGCCTTGGCATTCGACTCGTGGCGAAAAAACCTGTATTGGTTGCGCCCGCCCGCCTTGGCCTGGTACATCGCCGCGTCCGCGGCTTTGAGCAGGCTTTCGGCGTCGGCGCCGTCCCGCGGGTAGAGGGCGATGCCGACGCTCGCCGTTACGTCCAGCTCGCGCCCGTCGATGGGGTGCGCGGCCGTCACTGCCGCGATGATCTTCTCGGCGCTGCGCGCGGCGTGCGCCGCGTGCGTGACCTCGGAGAGCAGCACCACGAACTCGTCGCCGCCCTTGCGGCTGACCGAATCCGAGCTGCGCACGCAGGCCTTCAGGCGCTGCGCCACCGACTTGAGCAACTGGTCGCCGATGTCGTGCCCCAGCGAATCGTTCACGTCCTTGAAGCGGTCCAGGTCCATGAACAGCACGGCGAGCTGCTTGTCGTTGCGGCGCGCCAGCGCGATCGCCTGGGCGATGCGGTCGTCGAGCAGGACGGGATTCGGCAGGTCGGTGAGGAAGTCGTGCTGCGCCAGATGCGACATCTTCGCCATGACCTTGCGCGACGCGCTCACGTCGTGGAATACCATCACGGCGCCGACGACGGCGCCGTCGCGGCCGTGGATCGGGGCGGCGGAATCCTCGATGGCGATCTCCGCGCCGTCGCGCCGCACGAGTACGCTGTCGGCCGCCAGGCCGACGGGCGCGTTGCGCTCCATGGCGAGCGCCAGCGGATTGCGGGCGAGCGATTTGCCGGTCGCGCCGTCCACGATCCGGAACACTTCATCCAGCGGCCGGCCGGCCGCGTCCTCGCGGGACCAGCCGAGCAACGACTCGGCGACCGCATTGAGATAGGTCACGTTGCCCGCGGTGTCGGCGCTGAGGACGGCGTCGGCGATCGAGTCGAGCGTGACCTGGGCGCGCTCCTTTTCCAGGAACAGGGCCTCCTCGGCCGCCTTGCGCTCGATGATGATGCGCAGCGCGCGCGGCAGCGAGTAGCTGTCCAGGTGGCTCCTCGGCAGGAAGTCCAGCGCCCCCCGCCGCAGGGCCTGGCGCGCCCGGTCTTCTTCGCCGGCGTCGCCGAAGACCAGGATCGGGACCTGGGGAACGGCGGCGAGCAGGCGGTTCAGCGCGCCGATGCCCTCGACATCGGGCAGCAGGAGATCGAGCAGGACCACGGTGGTGCCGCTTTCGTGCAGCCAGCCGAGGTCCTTCGGCAGCCGGTCGATGCATTGAATGCGGAACGCAGCGTCGCCTTCGCCAGCGAGCGCCTCGCCGACGGCGCGCTCGTCGTCGGGATGGGCAGTGATCAGCAGCAGATTGACGGGCATGCGGGGTACCGTTCGCCTCAGGCGGCCGGCGCTTCCTCCGCGGCGAGGAAGCGCGCCTCGAACACATCGCTCGGCACCGGCATGCCGATCAGGGAGCCCTGCATTTCATCGCAGCGCAGCAGGAGGAGCTGGCGCGACTGCTCTTCGGTCTCGACGCCCTCGGCCACCGCATTGAGCTGCAGCGCAGTCGCCAGGCCGATGATGGCGGACACCAACGCCAGGCCTCGCGGCCGGCCGCACATGTCGGCGACGAACGAGCCGTCGATCTTCAGCGTGTCCAGCGGCAGTCTCGCCAGGTAGCTGAGCGAGGAAAAGCCCGTGCCGAAGTCGTCGATGGCGATGCTGACGCCCATGGCGCGGATCGCCTGCAGGACCTCGGCGCTGCGCTGCACGTTCTCCATGATCACGCTCTCGGTGATCTCCAGCTCGAGGCCCGCCGCCGCCGGCGCGTCCCCGCCGACCGCCTGGCGCACCGCGGCGAGAAAACTGCGGTCGCGAAGCTGCAGCGCGGACACGTTCACGGCGATGCGCACCGCGGCGAGGCCCGCGCTGCGCCAGCGCAGATGGTCGGCGATGCTCTGGCGCATGGCCCAGCGCCCGACCTCGTGGATCAGGCCCGTTTGCTCCAGCATGGGAATGAAGCGGCCGGGCGCCAGCATGCCGGTGCGCGGATCGTTCCAGCGGATCAGCGCCTCGGCGCCCGTCAGCCTGCCGGTGGCGAGATTCACCTTCGGCTGGTAGTGCAGCACGAACTCTTCGTTGTCGAGCGCGCGGCGCAACAGGGCTTGCGGCCCGGGCCTGCTGTGCGCCGTCTGGGTCATCCCCGCAGCATGCCGCGCCGGCGCGGCCCGTTCTGTGCGAGGGCGTACATATGACAACATCGCCCGCGCGCGAGCGCCGCGCGGGTGGAGGCTGTGCCCCGGCCGTCCCGCGGTGCTAGCAGAAGGCGCCGGCGAGCCGGCGCGCGTCACTGAGCTGCGCTTTCAGGGCGTAGTCGAAGAGCCCGAGGCGCTGCTCGAACACGGCGCCGAAGCGGCTCGCCGGGTCCGCCGGCGGCAGCTTTAGCGAGGCGCCGGCCTCGCCCGCCACGGTGACGATCGCCATGCCCTGACTGTGCGCCAGGTGCAGCATGGCGGCGTTCTCGGTCAGGCACTGCATGAACAGCGCATCCACGCCCCAATTGCGCGCATGCATGTGCGCGCGCTCGAGCAGCGCGCCGCCCAGTCCTTGCCCGCGATGGCCGGCCAACACGGAGACGCCGAGCTCCGCGCCGTCGTCGCTGCGCGCAAGATGCGCGGCGGCCAGGTGCTCCAGGTCGTCGCCGAACACGCAGAACACCGCGTCGCGCGCGAAATCGATGCGCGCCACGTAAGCGCGTACCTCCGCGTCGCCGAGCGCGAGGCCGAAGCGCAGCCGGCGGTCCTCCTCATCGAGGCACAGCAGGTGCCGCTCGAGCGCGTCCCGGTCCGGCCGGGACAGTTCGCCGACGATGATCTTCGTGCTCACGCGTGCCCGGGCGCGGCCGGCAGCGGCAGGATGCCCAGTCGCGCCGCGACCTGCGCCTGTAGGTTCGATCGAGAGGACATCGCGCTTTCCTTTCACGGCCAACGCCAACCTGCGATTGTCCGCCTCGCGCGCCAACCTTCCGTTCGCTGGCGAACATTGCGGCCATGCGTACGAGAACGAACATACAAACGCGCCTGGGCGCGCGCATCATGGTCAGCCGATGGCAGACCTCCAGAACGACATACTCGCTTCGCTGCCGCGCAAGGACTACCGGCGGCTGCTGCCGGACCTGTCGCCGGTCACGCTCACCTTCGGCGACGTGCTCTACGAGCCGGACACGGTCATGCAGGACGTCTATTTCCCGGGCGCATGCCTCGTGTCGCTGCTCACCGTCGTGGAGAATCACATCGCGCTCGAAGTCGGCATGGTGGGTCGCGAGGGCATGGTCGGCATCGCCCTCGCTCTCGGCGTGGAGAAGTCGCCGGTGCGCGCGCTGGTGCAAGGCGGCGGGCCCGCCCTGCAGATGAAAAAGGCCCGCTTCGTGGCCGCATTGCGGGAGAGCCGGCCCTTGCGGCACGCGCTGGACGGCTACATTTTCGCTCTGATCGGGCAGATCAGCCGTACCGCGGGCTGCAACCGCTTCCACGTCGTCGAGGCGCGGCTCGCCAAGTGGCTGCTCATGACCCGCGACCGCATCGGCTCGGGCGATTTCGGGATGACGCAGGAATTCCTCTCCACCATGCTCGGCGTGCGCAGGGTCGGGGTGACCGAAGCAGCTTCGGCGCTGCAGCGCCAGGGCCTGATCGAGTACACCCGGGGTCATATCCGGACGCTCGATCACGCGGGGCTCGAGGCCGCCGCCTGCTCGTGCTATGCGGAGGAGCGCGCCGCGGTCGACGACGGCAGGAGCCGGTCGTACTCCGCCTTGACCACCCCGTAGCACTCGCACACGCGCGCTTCCAGGCCCTTGCGGTCCAGAACCCGGATGTGGCCGCGACTATAGTGGATCAGCCCGGCGCTTTGCAGCTTGCCGGC
>CAZAEG010000351.1:0-3118 GCA_964484035.1 uncultured Enterobacteriaceae bacterium
CGCGCGCCGCTGCGCATCGCCTCCTGCAGGCTGGTGCGCAGCTCGGCCGCAAACCCCGCATCGTCCACGAAGACGTTGGCCTCGCGCGCCAGGAGCAGGCTGAAGGGATCGATGTTGGAGGAGCCCACGCAGGCCCGGCAGCCATCGAACACGGCCACCTTGGCGTGCAGAAAGCTGTAGTGGTATTCCTCGATGCGAATGCCCGCATCGAGCAGCGTGCCGAACAGGGCGCGCGACGCGTAGTGCGGCACGACGTACTCGACCAGTCCCTGCACCAGCAGCACCACGCGCACGCCGCGCTGCACCGCGGCGATCAGCGCCTGCCGGAACCGGCGCCCCGGAAAGAAGTAAGCGTTGGCGATGAGGACTTCCTCGCGGGCGCCCTCGATCAGCTCGAGGTAGGCGTCTTCGATGTCGCGGCGATGGCGCAGGCTGTCCCGCACCACCAGCGCGGCGCGCTGGCCCGGTGCGAGCGGCGCGGGTGCTTGCGGCGCCGGCTGCAGCGGTTGCGTATGCCGCGTGGTCAGCGCCACGAGCCGCCACAGGCGCGCCGCCTCGGCGCGCACCGCGGCAGTCAGCGGCCCTTCGATGTGCACCGCATAGTCGTGGCGCGGGCTGGTGTCGTCCGGCGCGTCGTAGTCGTCGATCACGTTGATGCCGCCGACGAAAGCGCGCCGGCCATCGACGCAGGCGAGCTTGCGGTGCATTCGGCGCAGGCGGTTGCGGCGCAGCGTCCACGGGCTGATTTTGGGACGGTAGACCAGCGCCCGCACGCCAGCCTCGGCGAGCATCCCGCGGAAGCGCGGCGCGAAGTCGCGCGCGCCGAAGCCGTCGATCAGCAGGTGCACGGCTGCGCCGCGCGATGCGGCGCGCGCCAGCGCATCCGCCACCAGGCTGCCGGTCTCATCATCCGCGAAGATATAGGTCTCGAGGAAGACCTCGACGCGCGCGCCGTCGATCGCCTCCACCAGGGCCGGGAAGTACTGCTCGCCGTTGCGCAGCAGCGTCAGCCGGTTGCCGTCGAGGTAGCGCATCGCGCTACGCGGGCTTTACCACCGCACCCAGTGCCAGGTGGTCGGACAGCAGCGACCAGGGCGCGCCGACATGCACGCTCGCCTCGACCACGCTGAAGCCGCGCACGTAGATGCGGTCCAGGCGCAGCACCGGCAGCAGGCTCGGATAGGTGCGCGCCGGGCGATCCCCGTAGATCGCGCTCACCTCCTGCATGCCGAGCCGCTCTTCCAGCACCCGCGTGGCGCGCTGTCGCCAGTCGTTGAAATCGCCCGCAACGACGATCGGCTGGCCGCGGGCCGCCGCCTCGCCGAGGCACTCGACAATGGCGTCGAGCTGGCGCCGGCGCCCCCGCTCGTGGAGCGAAAGGTGCACGCAGACGCAATGCAGGTCGTGCCGCCAGCCCGGAACGTCGAGGACGCAGTGCAGCAGCCCGCGGCGCTCGAAGCGGTGGCTCGAGATGTCCACGTTCTCCATCGACACGATCGGAAATCGCGACAGCACGGCATTGCCGTAGTGCCCGTAATGATGGGACCGATTGAGGCCGTAGGCGTACGCCCAGCCGTCCTGCTTCAGGTATTCGTGCTGCGGCGCACTCGGCCAGGTCGCGTAGCGCAGCGCATGGCGCTCGTTGAGCCCCTGGACCTCCTGCAGGAACACCAGGTCGGGTGCGAGCGTATTCAGGCCTTCGCGCAGCTCGTGGATCACCATGCGCCGGTTGAACTGCGAGAGGCCCTTGTGCATGTTGAGCGTGACCACGCGCAGGGCCGCGCTCATGAGCGCGCGCCCCGCGCCGGCAGCATGCGGATCGCGTCGCGATTCGACCACGAGAAGCATGTGTCCGCCGCCTCCTGCCACGCCAGCCAGCGCTGCGCGCGGTGTTCCCGCGGTGCGAGCTGCACAGGGTCCGGGGCCGGCACGCACAGGCTGAACACGTGCTCGGTGTTGTGCGTGGTGCCGGGCGGGAAGCGCCCGCGCCAGCGGGCATAGATCTCGAAGGCATGCGCGAGCCGCCAGTCCCGCAGGCGCGCCGGCGCAGCGTCGATGCCGGTCTCCTCGCGCACCTCGCGCCGCGCGGCATGCGCGGGCGGCTCGTCCGGGCGCGCCAGCGACCCGGTCACCGACTGCCAGAAACCGGGATGCTTCGCTCTGTCCAGCAGCAGCACCTCCAATGCCGGCGTGTGGATCACCACCAGCACCGATTCCGGCAGCTTGACGCTCACGCCGACTTGGGACGGAACAGCTCGGGCAGAGCGAGGCCGTGCTGCGCGTCCACGAAGACCGCGAAGAACGGCCGGCCGCGTTCCGCCCAATACGCGGCGCTCGAGCCCAGCACGTCGAGCAGCACGCCGAAGTCGTCGGCGGGCAGGTCCTCGTGCCCCGTGAAGAGAATGACGTGGCCGTCGCCGGCGCGCCAGCCGAGATCGCCCAGGCAGTCCTCGAGCGCGTCCCAGTTGCCGCCGAACCAGGCCGGAAAGCCGAGCGCCAGCGCGAGGCGCTCCAGCAACGCCTCTTTGCCGTCGGCGCCGCCGAGATCGACGTGAGCCAGATCGAGGCGCGTGCCGCGCACGGCGTCCTCGACCTCTGCGGTTTGCCGCGTGCGGTACACGCCGGAGCGCGATGCGTCTGACAGTCGTTGCGCGAGCTTTCCCATGGCCTATTTGCGGATGCGCCTGAACGTCCGGTAGTGATCGTGCGTGTAGTAGTACTCGCCGCCCCTTCCCGCCACGATACGCCGCGCGCCGCGATCCCGCGCGCCCGGCGTGCGCACCGTGTACTCGCGATAGTAGCCGCGGGCGCGCTCCGGCAGCCGGCCCTCGCGATTGTGGAACGGCGCAGCGTCGCGCGCGTGGGCAAACGGCCCTCCGGCCTTGATCAGCGCCAGCGTCTGCCGCGCCTCGGCCGGCAGCTCGGCGACGGCGATCTCGCCCGCGCAGGCGCTCGCGGCGAACGCCAGAATGAGCGACCAGGCCAGCCTCACTGCGACGGATTGCGCAGCCGGATGTGGAGCTCGCGCAACTGGCGCTCGGTGACCGCGGTCGGCGCGCCGGTCAGCAGGTCCTGGCCGCGCTGCGTCTTGGGGAACGCGATCACGTCACGGATCGCT
>CAZAEG010000352.1:0-2813 GCA_964484035.1 uncultured Enterobacteriaceae bacterium
TTGTCGAACCCCGACATCGGTCCGCAATCCAGTCCCAGCGCGCGCGCGGCGATGATGAAGTAGGCGCCCTGCAGCGAGCCGTTCCTCAGCGCCACGCGGTCCACCATCGGCTTCTTGTCTTCGCCCTCGAAGCCGTCCTTCGCCTTGGGATTGTTGGGAAAAGCCCTCGGCAGGTTCTCGTAGAAGCGCGAGTCGTACGCAATGATCGCCGTGACCTGCGCCTTCATGGTCTTGTCGAGGTTACCGGGGCTGAGCGCGGGCGCGAGCTTCTCCTTCGCCGCCTTGGAGCGCACGAACACGATGCGCATCGGCTGCGTGTTCATAGTCGTCGGTCCCCACTTCATCAGGTCATAGACCTGCTTCAGCCTCTCGTCGGTCACCGGCGTGTCGAGAAAGCCTTGCGGCGTGTGGGCGTCGCGGAAGATGAGGTCCTGCGCCTTGTCGTCGAGCATCGTCGCCTCCTTGGGGCGCGATGTTAGCATCGCGCGCATGCAGCTCGCGCAGTGGATTCGCCCCGGCGACGGCGTGATCTTCGGGCAGGCCTGCGCCGAGCCGCAGACGCTCGTCGAAGCGCTGGTCGCGCAGCGGGAACAATATTCCGGCGCGACGCTGTTCATGGGCGTGAACTGGTCGGGAACCGTGAAGCCGGAGCATGCCGATCACCTGCGGCTCACCGCTTACTGCGGCTCAGGCCATAACCGCAGGCTCGCGGACGCCGGCGTCCTCGACATCCACCCGCACCCGTATTCGCAGCTGGCGACGCTCATCCGGCAGAAGCGGATCAAGGCCGACGTTGTCCTCGTCCAGGTCAGCCCGCCGAACGCCAGGGGCGAACACAGCCTTGGGCTTTCGGCGGATTACCTGGTGCCGGCGCTCGAGGTGTGCCGCACCGTCATCGCGGAGGTCAACGACCAAGTGCCCTGGACGTTCAGCGACCGCTTGCTCAAGCGATCGGGCTGCGCCGCGATGGTCGAGACCTCCCGCGAGCCCGTCGCCCTGCCCTACGGCGAGGCCGGGGCGCAGGAGCTGGCCGTCGCGAGGCATGCGCTGCCTTTCATCCCAGACGGTGCCACGATCGAGACGGGTCTCGGCGCCCTTCCCGATGCCGTCCTGCGGCTCCTCGCCGACCGCAAGGGGCTTCGCATCCACTCCGGCTCGGTCGGCGACGGCGCAGTGGAGCTCATGAACAAAGGAGTCGTCACACAGGTCGACGGGGGCACGCTCATGGGCACGCGCAAGCTGTTCGACTTTGCCCGCGAGAATCCGAAGCTGCGCCTGCGCTCGATCGAGTACACGCACAATGCGCGTGTCCTCGCCGGTCTCGAGCGTTTCGTCGCCATCAACTCGGCGATCGAGGTGGACTTCACGGGCCAGGTGAACGCGGAAGTGGCGAAAGGCAGCTACCTGGGAGCGGTGGGCGGCGCGCTCGATTTCGTGCGCGCCGCCAATCAGTCGCCGGACGGCGTCTCGCTCATGCTCCTGCCCTCCTCCCGGATCGTGGAGCAGCTGCATGGGCCCGTCGCGACGCCGCGCAGCGAAGCGGGCGTCATCGTCACCGAGCGCGGCGCCGCCGACCTGCGGGGCCGCACGCTGCGCGAGCGCATCGAGCGCATGCGCGCCATCGCTAGCGGAACTCCCTGAGCTCCATCACCGTCCAGAACGGCGCCACCGCCAGCGTCACGGCGGCGAGCGAGAACGCGAAGCCGGCGCGGTAGCCGCCAGTCAGATCGTGCAGCACTCCGCCCATCAGCGAGCCGAACGCCGCGCCGATGGCGTTGGCCGAATAGATCAGCCCGTAGATGGTCGCCACCTTCGGCCCGGCGAACTTGCGCGTGGCGATCGACGAGACGATCGGCCCGCGCACGCCCATGCACAGCCCGAACACCGCGACGAAGGCCGCGAGCATCAGGCCCGACGGCCAGTACGACAGGACCACCAGGATCAGCACGCCGAGCGCCGTGCCGGCGAAGCTCGCGCTCACGGTGTTGCGAAAGCCGAAGCGCTCGGCCACCAGGCCGCTGAGCGACACCGAGACCACCGACAGCATGCCGGTGACGCCGAACGCGGAAGCGGCCGTGATCGGCGAGAAGCCGAGGTCGATGAAGTACACCACTGCTTGCACCAGCACGGCGAACATGGCGGCGGCGGTGAAGAAGAACACCTGCACCAGCGCCCAGTACATGCGCGTGCGCAATGCAGCGCGCACCGTGGAACCGGCACTCGCCGCGCGGGCGCGCAGGCCGCTTACGCTGTCCTGCAGCCCCGCCACGTACAGGCGCCAGGGCACGACGAACAGCGCGAACGGCACCGCCAGGAACACCACCGCGGCAAGCACCTGGTAGGTGCCGCGCCAGCCGATGCTCTCGATCAGCCACTGCGACAGCGGCACGAAGAGCAGCGCCCCAGTGCCCGTGGCTGAAAACGCGATGCCGATGGCCGTGGACAGGCGCGCGCGGAACCAGCGCGTGAGCAACGCGGACGCCGGCACCATGCCGACCAGGCCCACGCCCACGCCGATCGTCACGCCGATGAACAGGTAGAACTCCCAGAGGTTGCCGAGCGTGGAGGCGAGAAAGAACGCCGCCGACAGGCACAGCAGCCCTGCGCTGTAGGTGACGCGCGGCCCGAAGCGGTCGAACAGCGTCCCGGCGAGCGGCGCGATGAAGGCCCCCACCAGCAGGTACATCGAGTACACGCTGGTCAGCTGCGAGCGCGCCCAGCCGAACTCGCGCTCCAGCGGCAGCAGGAACACCGCATAGGTGTCGCCGCTACCGCGCCCGAGCAGGTTGAACAGGAACACGGTCGCCAGCACG
>CAZAEG010000353.1:0-2792 GCA_964484035.1 uncultured Enterobacteriaceae bacterium
TCGTGGCCGGCGCGCGGCGCGAGCGGCCCGTCCTGGCCCCAGCCGGTCATGCGACCGTAGACCAGCCTCGGATTGCGCTTGAGGCAGGCGTCGGGCCCGAGCCCCAGGCGCTCCATGACGCCCGGCCGGAAGCCCTCGATCAGGGCGTCGGCCCGTGACGCGAGCTCGAGCGCCGCGCCGGCAGCATCCTTCGACTTCAGGTCGAGCGTGACCGAACGGCGCCCGCGCAGCATGACGTCCATCCAGCGCTCGCGCTTCAGGCCCAGGTCGGAGGCCGCCGGGCGGTCGACGAGCAGGACGTCGGCGCCCATGTCGGCGAGCAGCATCCCCGCGAACGGCCCCGGGCCGATCGCCTCGAACTCCAGCACCCTGACGCCGGCGAGCGGACCCGGCATGCCGCGCTTGGCTCAGTGCATCCCGAGGGATGCTTCGATGTTGCGCACCATCGCCACGAGGCGCGGCCCGATGTCCTCCTCGAGCTGACCCTTCTTCAGGATGAAGACGGGCACGGTGCAGTTGAAGGCGATGACCTCGCCGTCGACGGTGCGCCGCATCGGCACGCCCACGGCGTGCACGTCGCGCAGCAGCTCGCCGAGCGAGACGCAGAAGCCGCGGCTGCGGATGTCCTCCATTGCCTTGTCGATCTGCGGCCGGTTCCTGCGGTGCATCTCCGGCTCCTTCACCTTCATCTGGTTGAGCACCGCCTCGCGCTCGGGCGGCGTGCAGGAGGCGACGAAAGCGCGGCCGATCACCGACTGCGCGATCGGCACGGCGGTGCCGATGTCGGGCAGCGTGGCGATGCCGTTGCCGCTGCGGCACGACTCTACGTACACCATGCTCATGCGGTCGCGGATGCCCATGGACACCGCGCCGCTGCAGTACTCGGCGAGCTCCTTCATGTGGGGGCGCGCGATCTGGCGCGCGCTCATCGAGGCGAGGAGCGGGTAGCCGATGGAGAGCACCGCCGAGCCGAGCTGATACTTGCCCAGGCGCATGTTGTGGCGCAGGTAGCCGAGCTTGGTGAGCGTATAGGTGAGACGCGACACGGTGGGCTTGGGCAGGCCCGTGCGCACCGAGATCTCCTTGTTGCCGAGCATCGGCTCGAGCGGCGTGAAGCAGCGCAGCACCTCGAGCCCGCGCGCGAGCGTCGTGGCAAACTGCCGGTCGCCCTCGTGCTCGTAGCTGTAGTGGCTGGCAGCGGGTGAAAGCGGAACTTCGGACTCGGATGCGCCCATGTCGTCTCCTCTTGTGATTTAGTCATATCATATTTGAAATAGTGGAATGCGAGAACATATCGTGAGCCGATCCCCGTTCGATCTTTCCGGCAAGGTGGCGCTGGTCACCGGCTCCACGCGCGGCATCGGCAAGTCGATCGCCGAGGAGCTGGCCCGCGCGGGCGCGAAAGTGGTCGTCTCCAGCCGCAAGGCCGACGCCTGCGAGCAGGTGCGCGCCGAGTTCGAGCAGCAGGGCTATGAGGTCCTCGCGCGTCCCTGCAACGTGTCGCGCAAGGACGAGCTGCAGGCACTGGTCGATGCGGCGCTCGAGCGCTGGGGGCGCATCGATGTGGCCGTTTCAAACGCCGCGAGCAATCCGTACTACGGCCCGCTCGCCGACATCCCGGACGACGCCTTCGACAAGATTTTCCACAACAACGTGAAGAGCGTGCTGTGGCTCGCCGCCATGACCCTGCCCGGCATGGCCGAGCGCGGCGGCGGCAGCTACATCAGCGTCGGCTCGATCGGCGGCATCGTCGCCAACACCGTGATCGGCGCCTACGGCATGTCGAAGGCCGCCGACCACCAGCTGGTGCGCAATCTCGCCGCCGAGTGGGGGCCGAGGAACGTGCGCGTGAACGCCATCGCGCCGGGGTTGATCAAGACCGACTTCGCCAAAGCGCTGTGGGAGGACGAAAAGCGGCGCACGGAGCGCGAGGCAGCCACGCCCCTGCGGCGCATCGGCGAACCGAAGGACATCGGCGCGATCGCGGTGTTCCTCGCCTGCGACGCGGCGGCGTTCATCACCGGCCAGACGATCGTCGCCGACGGGGGCGTCACGATCCTCTGACGAAATCCGCGCAGCGCTCGCCGATCATGATGGCGGGGGCGTTGGTGTTGCCGCCGATCAACGTCGGCATGACGGAGGCGTCGGCGACGCGCAGGCGCTCGATGCCGCGCACGCGCAACTGCGCGTCGACTACCGCGTCGTCAGCCGCGCCCATGCGGCACGTCCCGGCGGGGTGATACACCGTGTCTGCCCGCCGTCTGACCAGATCGGCGAGGGCATCGCCGGTGATCCAGTCTTCGCCGAAGACGTTCGCGCCGCGGAACGGCGTGAGTGCCGACTGGCGCAGGATGTCCATCGTGAGTTCGACCCCGCGCACCAGCCGCGCCATATCTTCTTCTTCGGCGAGGAATGCGGGGTCGATCCGGGGTGGCGCCAGCGGATCGGGCGAGCGCAGCGCGACGCGGCCGCGGCTCTTCGGCCGCAGCACGCATACGTGGCAGGAAAATCCGTAGCGCGGCCTGCGGTCGCGCCCGTGATCGGCCACCAGGCCAATGGTGAAATGCAGCTGCAGGTTCGCGCGTTCGAGCCCGGGTTCGGAGGCGAGGAAACCCCCTGCCTCGGCGATATTGGACGACAGGATGCCGCGGCCCTCGCGCCGGAAGGCGCCGATGCCGCGGGCGAGGTTCATCAATCCGCGCGGCGTGAGCCCGAGCAGCCCCGGGGCTGACGACAGGTAGCCGATGACGTAGTCGGGGTGGTCCTGCAGGTTCTCGCCCACGCCCGGCAAC
>CAZAEG010000354.1:0-2563 GCA_964484035.1 uncultured Enterobacteriaceae bacterium
CACGCGCGTGGTGCTGTTCGTGAAGCTGCGCGACGGGCTGCGGCTCGATGCGGCGCTCGAGGAGCGCATCCGCCGGGGCATCGGCGATCACACCACGAAGCGCCACGTGCCGGCGAAGATCGTGCAGGTGGCGGACATCCCACGCACCAAGAACAACAAGGTGGTTGAACTGGCGGTGAAGGCGGTGGTGCACGGCATGCCGGTGACGCACACCGATGCGCTCGCCAACCCCGAGGCGCTCGAGTTGTTCCGCGATGTGCCCGAATTGCAGACCTGAAAGGCGCCCGATGATCGTCGTCCACCACCTGAACAACTCGCGCTCGCAGCGCGTGCTGTGGCTGCTCGAGGAGCTCGGGCTCGACTACGAGGTGCGGCGCTACCAGCGCAACGCAAAGACCATGCTCGCGCCGCCCGAGCTGCGCGCCGTGCACCCGCTCGGCAAGTCGCCGGTGATCGAGGACGGGGGCCAGACCCTCGCCGAATCCGGCGCCATCGTCGAGTATCTGGCGGAGCGCTACGGCGACGGGCGTCTCATGCCCGCCGCCGGCACCCCCGAGCGCATGCGTTACCGCTACTGGATGCACTTCGCGGAGGGCACCGCGCAGCCGCCGCTCCTGCTCAAGCTGCTCTTCAACCGACTGGACAAGGGCCCGATGCCGTTCTTTGCGCGGCCCGTGGCGCGCGCCATCGCGCAGCGCGCGAAGGACACCTACATTCAGCCCAACATAGACCGCAATCTCGACTTCATGGAGGCCGAGCTCAGGCGGCGGGCGTGGTTCGCCGGCGCCGAGTTCAGCGCCGCGGACGTGCAGATGAGCTTTCCGCTCGAAGCCGCGGCGATGCGCGGCGGACTGGACGCGACCCGGCCCCGCCTCATGGATTTCCTCGAGCGCATCCACGCGCGCCCGGCCTATCGCCGCGCGATCGAAAAGGGCGGGGAGTACGCCCTGCTGCGCTAGGCGTCGGCCGCGATCTCCCTGCGCAGGCGCACCGCGCGCGCGAACTCGAGCACCGCGCGCGCGAGCTTCAGGCGGTCCTCGGGCGCGCGCATGAGCGTCGGCACCGCGAGCGCGTGGATGCCGCTCGCGCGGATGCCGTCGACGAGCGCCTCGTCGGCGCTGTCGACGATGATGCCGTCGATCAGCTTGTGGTATTCCATGGCGACGGCGCGCGCCGACACCTCGCGTCCCAGCTCGCGCATCATCTTCGCCGCCGAGCCCTGCAGCGCGCGCCCGCCGATGATCGGGCTCACCGCGATCACCGGCGCGCCGCGCCTGCGCAGCGCCTCGCGCATGCCGCTGACGGCGAGGATCGGCCGTATCGTGTGGTAGGGATTGCAGGGGCACAGCACGACTGCCTCGAGGTCGTGCGCGTGCAGCGCGTCGAGCACCTCGTCCGACAGCCGCGCCTCGTCGGCGCCGCCGTACAGGAAGTCGCGCACCGCGGGCTCGCACTTCAGGTCGACGAAGTAGTCCTGGAAGCTCAGCGCGCCCGACTCGGTGTTGACGATGGTGCGCACCGGATCGTCGCTCATCGGCAGCACGCGCGCCTCGATGCCCAGGCGCTCGCACAGGTCGAGGCTGAGCGCGGTCGGCGCGCGCTCGGCGCGCAGCGCCTCGGCGCGCAGGAGCTGCAGCGCGAGGGCGCGGTCGCCGAGCGGCACTGCGCCGGGGCCGCGCAGCCGCATCAGCATGGCGTGGCAGGCGAAGGTCTCGCCCGCCGGCTCCCAGCCCTTGGCCGGGTCGGCGATGCCGGCGAGCGCGTACAGCATGGTGTCGAGGTCGGGCGAGACGTGCAGGCCGAGGAAATCGTAGTCGTCGCCCGTGTTGACGATCACTGCCAGATCCTTCCCGCGCAGGCGGTACAGGCCTTCGGCGAGCTTCGCCCCGCCGACCTGGCCTGCCAGTGCGACGACGGTGCCCATTCAATGCAGCGTGGCGCGCCGGCCCTCGTAGATGCCCTGCAGCAGCCGCAGCGAGCCGAGGCAGATGGCGCTGTGCGTGAGGGCGTGGCCCAGGTGCTCGACGATGTCGAGGGTCACCGGCACGTGCAGCGCGGCGAGCGTGCGCGCCGCGCGCTCGGCGTGCACGCGCGACACGATTGCGTCGTACTCGCCGTGCACCAGGTGCACGCGCGAGCCGATGCGCGTGCCGCTCTTTGGCAGGCGCGCGAAGCGCGCGGCGTAGGCGACCACCGCACCGGCGAGCCCCGGGAGCTGCTTGACCGCCTCGAGCGCCACCGTGCCGCCCTGCGAGAAGCCGATCAGCACGGTGCGCTCCGTGGGCACGCCGCAGTTGGTCTGCTCGCGGCGCACCAGCGCCTCGAGCCGCGGCAGGATCGCGGCGACGCGCTCCATGCGATTGTCGTCCGTGAGCCCGCGGCTCGAGTACCACTGCTGCGCTTCGCGGTCGACGTCGGAGGAGGCGAAGCCGCTCGGCACCACCAGCGCCGCGCTCGGAAAGCGCGCCTGGAAGCGGAATGCGATCGGGATCATGGACTTCGAGGTGGCGCCGCTGCCGTGCAGGAACACGAACAGGTGCTGGGGACGATGCTCCGGGGTCGG
>CAZAEG010000355.1:0-3183 GCA_964484035.1 uncultured Enterobacteriaceae bacterium
GCGCTCGGGCCGTCCTTGGGCGTGGCGCCCTCGGGCAGGTGGATGTGGATGTCGTTCTTCTGGTAGAAGTCCTCCTGCACGCCGAGCTTGCGCGAGCGGTTGCGCACCACCGACAGCGCCGCCTGGATCGACTCCTGCATCACTTCGCCCAGCTTGCCGGTGGTGATGGTCTTGCCCTTGCCCGGCATGGTCACGGTCTCGATGGTGAGCAGCTCGCCGCCGACCTCGGTCCAGGCGAGCCCGGTCACCTGGCCGACCTGGTTCTGCTTCTCCGCCATGCCGAAGCTGTACTTGCGCACGCCGAGGAACTTGTCGAGGTTCTTCGGCGTCACGCTGATGCGGCGCGGCTTGCCCTCGCCCGACTGCTTCTCGGTGAGCAGCTGCTTCACCGCCTTGCGGCAGATCTTGGACAGCTCGCGCTCCAGCGCCCGCACCCCGGCCTCGCGCGTGAAGAAGCGCACGATGTCGCGGATGGCGGCCTCGGACACCGCCAGCTCGCCCTCCTTCAGGCCGGTGCTCTGCATCTGCTTGGGCAGCAGGTAGCGCACCGCGATATTCATCTTCTCGTCCTCGGTGTAGCCCGAGAGGCGGATCACCTCCATGCGGTCCAGGAGCGGCGCCGGGATGTTGAGCGTGTTGGCCGTGGCGACGAACATCACTTCCGACAGGTCGTACTCGACCTCGATGTAGTGGTCGGTGAAGGTGTGGTTCTGCTCCGGGTCGAGCACCTCGAGCAGGGCGGAGGACGGGTCGCCGCGCCAGTCCTGGCCGAGCTTGTCGACCTCGTCGAGCAGGAACAGCGGGTTGCGCACGCCCACCTTGGTCATGTTCTGCAGGATCTTGCCCGGCATCGAGCCGATGTAGGTGCGCCGGTGGCCGCGGATCTCGGCCTCGTCGCGCACGCCGCCGAGCGACATGCGAATGAACTTGCGGTTGGTGGCGCGCGCCACCGACTGGCCGAGCGAGGTCTTGCCCACGCCGGGCGCGCCCACCAGGCACAGGATCGGCGCCTTCATCTTGTCGACGCGCGTCTGCACCGCGAGGTACTCGACGATGCGTTCCTTCACCTTCTCCAGCCCGTAATGGTCCTTGTCCAGGATCTCCTGCGCGGCCTTGATGTCGCGCGAGATCTTGGAGCGCTTTTTCCACGGCAGGTTGACCAGGGTCTCGATGTAGTTGCGCACCACGGTGGCCTCGGCCGACATGGGCGACATGAGCTTGAGCTTCTTCAGCTCGCTTTCCGCCTTGCGCCGCGCGTCCTTGGGCATGTGCGCGCGCTTGATGCGCTTCTCCATGTCCTCGAGGTCGGCGCCCTCCTCGCCCTCGCCGAGCTCCTTCTGGATCGCCTTCACCTGCTCGTTCAGGTAGTACTCGCGCTGGCTCTTCTCCATCTGGCGCTTGACCCGCCCCCGGATCCGCTTCTCCACCTGCAGGATGTCGATCTCGGTCTCGAGCTGCGACAGCAGGTGCTCCAGCCGGCTCTTGACGTCGAACATCTCCAGCACCTGCTGCTTCTGCTCGAGCTTGAGCGGCAGGTGCGCGGCGACGGTGTCGGCAAGGCGCCCCGCCTCGTCGATGCCCGAGAGCGAAGTGAGGATCTCCGGCGGGATCTTCTTGTTCAGCTTCACGTACTGGTCGAAGGCCGAGAGCAGCGCCCGGCGCATGGCCTCGATCTCGGCGGGCGCCGCGCCCTCGACGACGATCGGCTCGGCTTCCGCCACCCAGTGCGACTTGAGGTCGGCGACCGAGCGGATGCGCGCGCGGCTCGCGCCCTCCACCAGCACCTTCACCGTGCCGTCGGGGAGCTTCAGCATCTGCAGGATGCCCGAGACGCAGCCGATCTCGTACATGTCCTCGGCGCCGGGATCGTCCTTGGCGGCCGACTTCTGCGCCACCAGCAGGATATTCTTCCCCGCCTCCATCGCGGTCTCCATCGCCTTGATCGACTTGGGCCGCCCGACGAACAGCGGGATCACCATGTGCGGGAACACCACCACGTCGCGCAGCGGCAGCAGCGGGTACTGGGTCAGGCCGGACGGCGATTCGTTCATTTCGGGCATGTGCGGGTTCCCGCAGCGGAATCAATGGGTCGAGCGTACACGCAACGCGCGTCGCTCGCAATGCGAAAACTGCAACGAAATGCGGCGCTTAGGCCAACGAGCCGGCCACTTTCTGCTGGTCGGAGTAGATCAGCAGCGGCTTGCCGTCGGCCGAGATCATCTGCTCGTCGATCACCACCTTGCTGACATTTTCCAAGGTCGGAAGTTCGTACATGGTGTCGAGCAGCACGTTCTCCAGGATCGAGCGCAGCCCGCGCGCCCCGGTCTTGCGGGCGAGCGCCCGGCGCGCCACCGCACCCAGCGCAAGGGTGCGCACCTCCAGCTCGACGCCTTCCATCAGGAACAGGCGCTGGTACTGCTTGAGCAGGGCGTTCTTCGGCTCGGTGAGGATCTGGATCAGCGCGTGCTCGTCGAGCTCCTCGAGCGCCGCGACCACCGGCAGCCGGCCGACGAACTCGGGGATCAGGCCGTACTTGATCAGGTCCTCGGGCTCCACCGCCTTCAGCAGGTCGAAGGTGGCCTTGGAGTTACCGGGCGAGCGCACTTCCGCGCCGAAGCCGATGCCGGTCTTCTCGGTCCGGTTGCGCACGATCTTCTCCAGCCCGTCGAAGGCGCCGCCGCAGATGAACAGGATGTTCGTGGTGTCGACCTGCACGAAATCCTGGTTCGGGTGCTTGCGCCCGCCCTGCGGCGGCACCGAGGCGATGGTGCCCTCGATGAGCTTGAGCAGCGCCTGCTGCACGCCCTCGCCCGAGACGTCGCGCGTGATCGAGGGGTTGTCGGACTTCCTCGAGATCTTGTCGATCTCGTCGATGTAGACGATGCCGCGCTTGGCCTTGTCGACGTCGTAGTCGCAGTTCTGCAGCAGCTTCTGGATGATGTTCTCGACGTCCTCGCCGACGTAGCCGGCTTCCGTCAGGGTGGTCGCGTCGGCGATGACGAAGGGCACGTTCAGCAGCCGGGCGAGGGTCTGCGCCAGCAACGTCTTGCCCGAGCCGGTCGGCCCGATGAGCAGGATGTTCGATTTCGCCAGCTCCACCTCGTCGTTCTTCGACAGGTGCTTCAGGCGCTTGTAATGGTTGTAGACCGCGACCGAGAGGATCTTCTTCGCCTGGTCCTGGCC
>CAZAEG010000356.1:0-2630 GCA_964484035.1 uncultured Enterobacteriaceae bacterium
GGCCACCAGGCGCGGCGCGAGCCCCATGCTCGGCTCGTCGAGCAGCAGCAGGCGCGGGCGCGCCATCAGCGCCCGGCCCATGGCGAGCATCTGCTGCTGGCCGCCCGAGAGGTTGCCGGCGGCCTGCGCGCGCCGCTCGACGAGGTCCGGAAAGAGCGCGTACACGCGCTCCAGCGACTCGTGCGTCCCGGCGCGGCCGCGCCGGTAGGCGCCCAGGCGCAGGTTGTCCTCGACCGAGAGCGGCCCGAACACCTGCCGGCCTTCGGGCACCTGCACGATGCCCAGGCCGACGCGCGCCTCGGGCGAAGCCGCGGTGACGTCCTCGCCGCAGAACTCGACGCGGCCGCCGGCCACCGGCTGCACGCCGGAGAGCGCGCGCAGGAGCGTCGTCTTGCCGGCGCCGTTCGCGCCGACCAGCGCCACCAGCTCGCCCGCCTCGACGCGAAGGTCTATGCCCTTCAGCGCCGGGATGCGGCCGTAGCGGCTCTCGAGGGCGGCGACGCGCAGCATGTCAGTCGCCGGCGCCGAGGTAGGCCTCGATGACGCGCGGGTCGCTGCGCACGGCGTCGGGCGGGCCCTCGGCGAGCTTGCGGCCGTAGTCGAGCACCAGCACGTGGTCGGACACGCCCATCACCAGCTTCATGTTGTGCTCGACCAGCGCGATGGTGATGCCGCGCGCGGCGAGGCCCTGGATGAGCGCGTCCATCCCGCGGATCTCGGAGGGGTTGAGCCCGGCGGCGGGCTCGTCGAGCAGCAGCAGCCGGGGCTCGCCGGCGAGCGCGCGCGCGATCTCCAGGCGCTTGAGCGCCCCGTAGGGCAGCGCGTCGGCGGCCGCGTCGGTGCTCGCCTCCAGCCCGACGAAGGCGAGCAGCTCGGCGGCCAGGCGCCGGCACTCGCGCTCGGCGCGCGCGAGCCGCGGCGTGCGCACGAGCGCCGCCGCCAGGCTGCAACGCTCGTGCAGGTGGCGGCCGGCCATCACGTTCTCCAGCGCGCTCATGTTGAAGAAGATCTGCAGGTTCTGGAACGTGCGGCCGATGCCGGCGGCGGCGAACTCGTGCGGCGCGCGCGCCGCGAGCGCGCGGCCCTCGAGCCACAGCCGTCCGGCGCTCGGCCGGTAGATGCCGGTGAGCAGATTGAGGAGCGTCGTCTTGCCCGCGCCGTTCGGGCCGATGATCGAGAACACCTGGCCGGCGCGGATCTCGAAGTCGAGCGCTTCGACCGCGCGCACGCCGCCGAACTCCTTGGCGAGCCCCTCGGCGCGCAGCAGGCTCACCGGCGTCTCCCGGCGAGCGACGCGAGCGTCGGCACGAGGCCCCTGGGCATGAAGATCATGGTGAGCATCATCACGCCGCCGAACACCACCATCTCGTATTCCTTGAACACCGTGAGCAGCTGCGGCAGCGCGGTGAGCACCGCCGCGCCGACCACTGCGCCGAAGGTCGAGGCCATGCCGCCGAACACCACCATCACCACCAGCTCGATCGAGTGCAGGAAGGTCACCTTGCCGGGCGTGATGAAGCCCGCGTAATGCGCGGTGAGCGCGCCGGCGAGCCCGGCCATGCCGGCGGAGAGCACGAAGGCGAGCAGCTTGTGGCGCGCGCTGTCGATGCCGGCCACCTCGGCCGCCACCTCCGAGCCGTGCAGCGCGCGCAGCGCGCGCCCGACCGGCGAGTCGATGAGGTTGAGCGACAGCCACACGGCGGCCACCAGCAGCGCGCCGACCAGCCAGTACCAGGCGCGCTCGCCCGTGAGCGCGAACCCGGCGAGCGCGAGCGGCGGCACGCTCATGCCGTCGGGCCCGCCGGTGTAGCGGTCTTCCGTCGTGATGACGATGGAGATGATGATCCCGAGTCCCAGCGTCGCCATGGCGAGGTAGTGACCGCGCAGCCGCAGGATCGGCCGGCCCACGAGCCAGGCGAGGAGCGCCGCGGCCGCGGTGGCCGCGGCGAGCGAAGCGGGCGGCGGCCAGCCGTAGCGCGCGGCGAGGATCGCCGAGCCGTAGGCGCCGATGCCGAAGAAGCCCGCGTGGCCGAGGCTGATCTGCCCGGCGTAGCCGATGAGCAGATTCAACCCGACGCAGACGATCGCGTTCAGGCCTGCGAGGATCGCTATCTCGTAATGATAGTTGTTGGCGAGCGCGAGCGGCGCCAGGAGCACCACCGCGGCGAGGGCGAGCAGGCCGCGCATGGCATACGCCGTCAGACGCGCTCGGCGGCGCGCGCGCCGAGCAGACCGCCGGGCATGAGCATGAGCACGGCGAGCATGACGATGAAGGCGATGGCGTCCTTGTACGCGGAGGAGACGTAGCCCGCGCCGAGCGACTCGAGGAGCCCGAGGACGAGGCCGCCGATCACCGCGCCGGGGCCGCTGCCCATGCCGCCGAGGATCGCGGCGGCGAAGCCCTTCAGGCCCAGCATCACGCCTACGTCCCAGGAGGTGAAGGTGATCGGCGCGACCAGGATGCCGGCGAGCGCGCCGAGTGCGGCCGAGAGCGCGAACGAGACGAGCAGCACGCGGCGCACGCTGATGCCCACCAGCTGCGCGGCGAGGCGGTTGTGCGACACCGCGAGGATCGCCTTGCCGGTGAGCGTGCGGTTGAAGAAGGCCCACAGCGCGCAGACGATGAGCGC
>CAZAEG010000357.1:0-7871 GCA_964484035.1 uncultured Enterobacteriaceae bacterium
TCCGGCTCGAACGGCGCTTCCACCGCGCTCACCTTCGCGCCGAGCTTCTTCACCATCTCCTCGAGCACGTGGTCCTCGGCAATGCGCAAGAACCCCTCACCCACCTGCACCGGCACATGCCGGTTCCCCAGGTGGTACGCGATCTTCGCCAGCGCATCGGACTCCACGTGCAGCAGCTTCTCGGGCTCCGCGATCACCTCGATCACGCGCCCATCCGACGCGGTGACGAGGTCGCCGCCGCGCAGGATCTCGCCGCGCGGCAGCATGAGGCCCACTTCCTCGCCGGAGACGAGCTTCGCCTTTAGGCGGCTCTTCTGCCGCGAGTCGAACGGCAGCTTCAACTGCCCCTTCACCTCGAGCTTGTAGGCGGAGCGTGCGACTTTCAGCTTGGCTTTGATTTCGAGCATCAGAAAAGGAAATACCTCTGTGCCATGGGAAGGACCTTCGCCGGCTCGCAGGCGAGCAGCTCGCCGTCGGCGCGCACTTCGTAGGTTTCGGGATCGACCTCGATGTTCGGCTGCCAGGAATTGTGCACCATGTCCTTCTTCCCCACTTTGCGCGTGCCCTTCACCGCTTCGAGCGGCCGCTCGAGCCCGAGCTGTGCCAATGCCGGGTTCTTCAGCGCCGCATTCGACACAAAGGTCACCGAGGTGCGCAAGGCCTTGCCGAACGAGCCGAACATCGGCCGGTAATGCACCGGCTGCGGCGTGGGAATCGAAGCGTTCGGATCGCCCATCGCCGCGGCCGCGATCATGCCGCCCTTCAAGATCAGCGAGGGTTTCACGCCGAAAAATGCGGGCTTCCAAAGCACCAGGTCGGCGAGCTTGCCCTCCTCGATCGAGCCGACGAGGTGCGAGATACCGTGGGTGATCGCCGGGTTGATGGTGTACTTGGCGACGTAGCGCTTGACGCGCGCATTGTCGTGCGTCTTCGGATCGCCCTTCAGGCTGCCGCGCTGCACTTTCATCTTGTGCGCCGTCTGCCAGGTGCGGATGATGGTCTCGCCCACGCGCCCCATCGCCTGCGAGTCGGAAGCCATCATCGAGAACGCGCCGAGGTCGTGCAGGATGTCCTCGGCCGCGATCGTCTCTTTCCTGATCCTCGATTCCGCGAATGCCACGTCTTCCGCGATGGCCGGATCCAGGTGATGGCACACCATCAGCATGTCGAGGTGCTCGGCGATGGTGTTCACCGTATAGGGCCGCGTCGGATTGGTCGACGAGGGCAGCACATTCGGCAACCCGCACACCTTGATGATGTCGGGCGCGTGCCCGCCGCCCGCGCCCTCGGTGTGAAAGGTGTGGATGGTGCGGCCCTTGAAGGCCTTCACCGTGTCCTCCACGAACCCCGATTCGTTCAGCGTGTCGGTGTGGATCGCCACCTGCACGTCGAGCTCTTCGCCCACCGCCAGGCAATTGTCGATCGCCGCGGGCGTGGTGCCCCAGTCCTCGTGCAGCTTCAGGCCGATGGCGCCCGCCGCCACCTGCTCCTCGAGCGGCGCGGGCAGCGAGGCGTTGCCCTTGCCGAAGAAACCCAGGTTCATCGGGAAGGCTTCCGCCGCCGCGAGCATCGCGCGGATGTGCCAGGGCCCCGGCGTGCAGGTGGTGGCGAAGGTCCCGGTCGCAGGCCCGGTGCCGCCGCCGAGCATGGTGGTGAAGCCCGCCATCAGCGCTTCCTCGATCTGCTGCGGGCAGATCCAGTGGATGTGCGCGTCGATCCCGCCCGCCGTGAGGATCATGCCCTCGCCGGCGATCGCCTCGGTCCCGGCGCCGATCGGAATCGTGACGCCCGGCTGGATGTCGGGATTGCCCGCCTTGCCGATCTTCCAGATGCGCCCGTCCTTGAGGCCCACGTCGGCCTTGACGATGCCCCAATGGTCCACGATCAGCGCGTTGGTGATGACGGTGTCGGCGACCTTTGCGGACGGCAATTGGCATTGGCCCATGCCGTCGCGAATGACTTTTCCGCCGCCGAACTTCACTTCCTCGCCGTAGGTGGTGCAGTCCTTCTCCACCTCGACCCAGAGCTCGGTGTCGGCGAGCCGCACGCGGTCGCCGGTGGTCGGGCCGAACATCTCGGCGTAGGCCTGCCGGGAGATCTTCATTTGAGCTTCCCCATGACTTTCCCGGCAAAGCCGTAGACCTTGCGCGCGCCCGCGAGCGCGACGAGTTCGACCGTGCGCGTCTGCCCAGGCTCGAAGCGCACCGCGGTGCCCGCGGCGATGTTGAGGCGAAAACCGTAGGCGGCCTTGCGCTCGAACTCGAGCGCCGCGTTCGCCTCGTAGAAGTGGTAGTGCGAGCCGACCTGCACCGGCCGGTCGCCCGTGCTGGTGACCTGCAGCGTCACGCGCCTGCGGCCCGCGTTGAGCTCGAGATCGCCCGCGGCGATGCGCATTTCCCCCGGGATCATCCCGCCGCCCTCTCCTGCCGGCGCGCGCCGCGCCGTTGCTTGAGAAACGCCCGCACCGCGGCGATCTGGTCGCGGTCGAACAGCGCCGGCGCGTGGCCCACGCCCGCGAACTCCACGCTCTGCGTCTCGGGCTTGCGCCGGCGCATCTCCTCCACCGTCGCCGCGGGCAGCACTTCGGAATTCGCGCCGCGCAGCACGAGCACCGGGCAGGTCACGGCGTTCCACACCGCCCACAGGTCGATGCCGCGCAGGAACGTGGGGCCGATCGGCAGCTCGGGGTCGGACTGCGCGTTCCACTTGCCGATCGCCGGGTCGAAGCGCAGGTACCAGCGCCCGTCTTCCTCGCGGCGCTTCACGCTGTGCTTGATCAGGTGCTCCCACTGCGCCTCGGTGAGCGGCCCGAAAGCCGCCAGCGCGTCGCGCAGGAATTCCCCCGCGGCGCGCAGCGAGCCGAAGCCGTGCGGCCGGCCGAGGTGGCCCTTCAGGCGGAACAGGCCGTTCCACGGCACGAACGGCCCCACGTCGTTCATCACCAGGCGCCCGATCGGCGAGCCGCGCTTCGCGGCGAGCAGCATGCCCATCAGCCCGCCCATCGAGGTGCCGATCCAGTCGAGGCTGCGCGTGCGCATCTCGCGCAGGAAGCCCGCGCGCACCGGCGTGGTCATGCGCGTCACCAGCGCCGCCGCGTCCGACAGGTAGGTGGAGAAGCTGTAGCCCGACTTGTCCTCCAGCCAGTCGCTCTCGCCGCGGCCGACGACGTCCATGCACACCACGCGGTAGTGCTTCTGCATCGCGTCGGCGAGGTAGTCGAAGTCGCGGCTGTTGCGCGACAGCCCGTGCACGCACAGGACGACGTTCGGGTTGTCGGCGTCGCCCCAGTCGGTGTAGGCCACGCGGTGAAAGCCGTCGGGCCCGAGGCTGAGAAAGCTCTGCTGGCGCATGGTCATGGAATGGGGTTGTGCACCGTGACCAGCTTGGTGCCGTCCGGGAAGGTCGCCTCGACCTGGATGTCGGGGATCATCTCCGGGACGCCCGCCATCACGTCCTCGCGCTTCAGGAGCGTCGCGCCCCAGCCCATGAGCTCCGCGACGCTGCGGCCCTCGCGCGCGCCTTCCATGATCGCCGCGCTGATGTAGGCCACCGCCTCGGGGTAGTTCAGCTTCAGTCCCTTCGCTTTTCTCCTTTCGGCGACCAGCGCGGCGGTGAACACGAGCAGCTTGTCCTTCTCTCTCGGCGTCAGCTCCATTCAGGTGCTCCAGATGCGCGGCGGTTGCGCCTCGCGCCCGAACAGCGCCGGGCGCAGCACGGCCCACAATCGGGCGAACAGCCGCTTCGCCTGCTCGCTCGATTCGCCGAGGTGGCGCGCGACCAGGACGCCCGGCAGCCGCGTCACGGCGATGCCGTCGATCGCCCGGCACGCAGCAAGATCGAACTCGGCGCCCGCGGCGATCAGGGTCGCGCACACCGGCTTGCCCTGCAGCCCGGCGGGCGAATCGAGGAGCGTCCCGCCGCCCTCGAGCCGGCCGCGCTCGAGCCACAACAGCTTTCCGTCGCGGTATACCTTGGTGCTCAGGCGTATGTCTCCCCGCGTGAATTGCTCCCCGCTGCCGGTACGCCCGAGGCACAGGATCTCCCAGCCCAGGTAGCGCGCACCCGCCCCGAGCCGCACTTCGGTCTCGAGCTGCGCGCGCGCCCCGCAGAACACGATCGTCTCCTGCGGCAGCCACTCCAGCGCCCCCGTCACCTCGAAGCGCAGCCGCTGCGCGGCCCAGAGTCCCGCGGAGCGGTACCACTTGCCCGCGCCCGGCGTGGTGAGCAGCGCGTGCGCGCCCTCGCCGGCGTGCGCGCGCAGCTCGAGCTCGTCGCCGCCCGCCATCCCCGCGGGCGGATGCACGACGATCGCATGGCAGACCTCGTCGCCTTCCGGGTAGAGCGGCTTCTGCACCACCAGCGGTCCGTCGTGGCGGCGCGCGGCGAGCACCGTGCGCTCCCCGCGCCGCTCGAAGCCGAGATCGAGGCTTGCCTTCCACGAAGCGGCGATCGGCTCGGCGAGCTGCATGGGCCGATCATACCGCCAGCAACGCCTTCACCGCGTCGCGCTCCATGTCGGCGCCGGCGCCGCGCGCGACGATCTCGCCGCGCTCCATGACGAGGTACTGGTCGGCCAGCGATCTCGCGAAATCGTAGTACTGCTCGCACAGCAGGATCGCCATCTCGCCGGTCGCGGCGAGCGCGCGGATGGCGCGCGCGATGTCCTTGATGATCGAGGGCTGGATGCCCTCGGTGGGCTCGTCGAGGATGAGCAGCTGCGGCCCCATGGCGAGCGCGCGGCCGATGGCGAGCTGCTGCTGCTGGCCGCCGGAGAGGTCGCCGCCGCGCCGGCGCATCATCTGCGCGAGCACCGGGAACATGTCGAAAATGCGCTGCGGCACCTTGGCGCCGCGCGGCCGCGTGGCGAGGCCCATCTCCAGGTTTTCCGCCACTGTGAGCCGCGGGAAGATCTCGCGGCCCTGCGGCACATAGCCGATGCCGGCGCGCACGCGCTCGTACGGCGCGGCGCGCGCCAGGTTCGTGCCGCCGAACCGGATCTCGCCGCTGCTCGCGCCCACCACGCCCATCAGCGTGCGCAGCAGCGTCGTCTTGCCGACGCCGTTGCGGCCCAGCAGCGCCGTGACCTTGCCCGCGGGCACCTCGAAGGAGACGTCGCGCAGGATGTGGCTGCCGCCGTAGTACTGGTTCAGGCCGCGGACGCCGAGGTTCATCGGCCCAGGTACACCTCTACGACCCGCGGGTCCGCCTGCACCTCGGCCATCGGCCCTTCGGCGAGCACGCTGCCCTCGTGCAGCACGGTCACCTGGCGCGCGATCCTCGCGATGAAGGCCATGTCGTGCTCCACCACCACCAGCGAATGCTTTCCCGCGAGCGACAGGAAGAGCTCGGCCGTGCGCTCGGTCTCGTCGTCCGACATGCCGGCCACCGGCTCGTCGAGGAGCAGCAGCTTCGGCTCCTGCATCAGCAGCATGCCGATCTCCAGCCACTGCTTCTGGCCGTGCGACAGGAGCCCCGCAGGCCGGTCGGCGGCGTCCGCGAGGCGGATGAGGCGCAGCGTCTCGGCGATGCGGTCGCGCTCGGCGCCGCAGAGCCGCGCGAACAGCGTCGCGCGCACGCGCTTGTCGGCCTTCATCGCCAGCTCCAGGTTCTCGAACGCGGTGTGGTTCTCGAAGATGGTGGGCTTCTGGAACTTGCGGCCGATGCCGGCGTGCGCGATCTCGGCGGCGGTCATCCGCGTGAGGTCGATGGTCTGGCCGAAGAAGGCGCTGCCTTCGTCCGGGCGCGTCTTGCCGGTGATCACGTCCATCATCGTCGTCTTGCCGGCGCCGTTCGGGCCGATGACGCAGCGCAGCTCGCCCACGTCGATGGAGAGCGTGAGCCGGTTCAGCGCCTTGAAGCCGTCGAAGCTCACCGAGATGTCCTCGAGGTAGAGGACCGCGCCGTGCGTGGTGTCGAGCGCGCCGGTGTGGATGCGCCCGAGCGTGCCGCTTTCGCCCGCCATCGCCGCGGCGCTCATGCGCGCCTCCGCGCGATGCGCCGGGCCAGCCCGGCGATGCCCTGCGGCAGGAAGAGGGTGGCGAGGATGAAGATCGCGCCGAGGAAGTAGAGCCAGTACTCGGGAAAGGCCTGGGTGAAGAAGCTCTTCGCGCCGTTCACCGCACCCGCGCCGATCACCGGGCCGATGAGCGTGCCGCGCCCGCCGAGCGCCACCCAGATGGCGATCTCGATGGAATGGGCGGGCGACATCTCGCTCGGGTTGATGATGCCCACCTGCGGCACGTAGAGCGCGCCGGCGATGCCGCACAGCACCGCCGAGAGCGTGAACACCGCCACCTTGTAGTGCACGGTGTCGTAGCCGCAGAAGGCGGCGCGCGTCTCCGCGTCGCGGATCGCCGCCAGCACGCGGCCGAGCTTGGAGGTGACGATCCAGCGCGCCAGCAGCAGCGTGCCAAGGAGCGCCGCGCCCGTGATCATGAACAGCGCCATGCGCGTCTCCGGCGCCGTGACCGGGAAGCCGAGGATGCGCTTGAAGTCGGTGAAGCCGTTGTTGCCGCCGAAGCCGGTGGCGTTGCGAAAAAAGAGCAGCATCGCCGCGAATGTCAGGGCCTGGGTGATGATGGAGAAGTACACGCCCTTGACGCGCGAGCGGAACGCAGCGTAGCCGAAGGCGAAGGCGAGGATGCCGGGCACCGCCACCACCAGCAGCATCGCCCACCCGAACTGGTCGCTCATCCACCACTGCCAGGGCAGCTCCTTCCAGTCGAGGAACACCATGAAGTCCGGCAGCTCCGACTGGTACTGGCCCTCGCGCCCGATCTGGCGCATGAGGTACATGCCCATGGCGTAGCCGCCAAGAGCGAAAAACAGGCCGTGGCCGAGCGAGAGGATGCCGCAGTAGCCCCAGACGAGATCCATGGCGACGGCCACCATGGCGTAGCACATGATCTTGCCGGCGAGCGTCACCCAGTAGGACGACATCGTGAAAGGCAGGACTGCGATCACCACGGCGGCCAGCCCGAGCGCGATCCAGCCTTTCGGTCCGTAGAGTCCCGTCATGCCTCTACCGCCCTGCCTTTCAGCGCGAACAGGCCCTGCGGCCGGCGCTGGATGAAGACGATGATGAAGACGAGCACCGCGATCTTGGCGAGCACGGCGCCCTGCCAGGCTTCCAGGAACTTGTTGGCGAAGCCCAGCGTCAGCGCGGCGTACACGGTGCCCGCGAGTTGGCCCACGCCGCCGAAAACCACCACCATGAAGGAGTCGACGATGTAGCCCTGGCCGAGATCGGGGCCGACGTTGCCCAGCTGGGAGAGCGCGCAGCCGGCCAGCCCCGCGATGCCCGAGCCCAGGCCGAAGGCCCAGGTGTCGACGCGCGCCGTGGGCACGCCCACGCAGCTCGCCATGTCGCGGTTCTGCGTCACGCCGCGCACGTACAGGCCCAGGCGCGTGCGCGTGAGCAGCAGCCACATGCCGGCGAGCACCAGGGCCGCGAAGGCGATGATCATGATGCGGCTCCAGGGCAGCACCACGTTGGAGAGCACCTGGATGCCGCCCGACATGAACGCGGGGTTCTCCACCTGCACGTTCTGCGCGCCGAAGAGCGTGCGCACGAGCTGGATCAGCACCAGGCTGATGCCCCAGGTGGCGAGCAGCGTCTCGAGCGGCCGGCCGTAGAGCCAGCGGATCACCGAGCGCTCGAGGACCATGCCGACCGCCGCGGCCACCGCGAACGAGGCCGGGACGGCGGCAAGCAGATACCAGTCGAACAGCCCGGTGCCGCGGAACATCACCTGCACCATGTAGGTGGTGTAGGCGCCGATCATGATCAGCTCGCCGTGCGCCATGTTGATCACGCCCATCAGCCCGTAGGTGATGGCGAGGCCGAGCGCCGCCAGCAGCAGGATCGAGCC
>CAZAEG010000358.1:0-3372 GCA_964484035.1 uncultured Enterobacteriaceae bacterium
GCCGGGCTACGGCTGGGTGCGCGTGTCGCAGTTCCAGGAATCGACCACCGAGCACCTGGTGCGCCACCTGTCGAACCTCTACAAGCAGGGCAACCTGAAGGGCCTGGTGCTCGACCTGCGCAACGACCCCGGCGGCCTGCTGTACGGCGCGGTGGCGATCTCCGCGGCGTTCCTGCCGCAGAAGGCGCTCGTCGTCTCCACCGACGGGCGCACCGAGGACGCGAAGAAGAAGTTCTTCGCCACACCCGACGACTACCTGCGCGGCATGCGCGAGGACGTGCTGAAGGGCCTGCCGGCGGCGGCGAAGACCGTGCCGATGGTCGTGCTGGTGAACGGCGGCTCGGCCTCGGCCTCGGAAATCGTCGCCGGCGCGCTGCAGGACCACAAGCGCGCCACGGTGGTCGGCACGCAGACCTTCGGCAAGGGCTCGGTGCAGACCATCATGCCGCTCGGCAACGCCACCGCGATCAAGCTCACCACGGCGCGCTACTACACGCCGAGCGGCCGCTCGATCCAGGCGAAGGGCATCACGCCCGACCTCATCGTCGAGGAGCCGGGCGCGAGCCCCGCTTCGCGGCTGCGCGAAGCCGACCTCGAGCGCCACCTGGAGAACGACCGCGAGGCCGCCGAGAAGAAAGGCGCGCCGCGCGTCAAGCCCGCGGCGATCGCGCCGGGCGAGCTGCCCAAGCCGCTCGAGATGGGCTCGAAGGAGGACTTCCAGCTCGAGCAGGCGCTGAACTTCCTCCAGGGCAAGCCGGTCCTCGGCCAGCCCGCCAAGACCGTCGCCGCGAACAAGTCCGGCAGCTGAACGACCAGCAGCTCCTCCGCTACTCCCGGCACATCCTCCTCGAGGAATTCGGCGTCGACGGCCAGGAGCGATTGCGCTCCGCGGCGGCGCTGGTCGTCGGCGCGGGCGGTTTGGGGTGCCCCGCGGCGCTGTACCTCGCGGCGAGCGGCGTCGGCCGCCTGACGATCGCCGACGCGGACGCGGTGGATCTCACCAACCTGCAGCGCCAGATCCTGTACCGCACCGATTCCGTCGGCGCGAAGAAGGTCGAGGAAGCGCTGAAGACGCTGGCCGCCGTCAACCCGGAAGTCGAGGTCGTGCCGCTCGCGCTGAGGGTCGCGGCCGATTCGGTCGATCGCCTGGTGGCGGCCGCGGACGTGGTGCTCGATTGCTCCGACAACTTCGCCACGCGCCATCTGCTCAACCGCGCCTGCGTCAAGTTCTCCCGGCCGCTGATCTCCGGCGCCGCGATCCGCTTCGACGGGCAGCTCATGGTGTTCGACCTGCGAAGCAAGGACGCTCCCTGCTACGCCTGCCTGTTTCCCGAGGAAGGCGAAGTCGAGGAAGTGCAGTGCTCGACCATGGGCGTGCTCGCGCCCCTGACCGGCACAATCGGCGCGCTGCAGGCGCTGGAGGCGGTGAAGCTGCTCGCCGGCGCGGGCGCGACGCCGCTCGGGCAGCTCACGCTGTTCGACGCGAAGCTGTCCGAGCTGCGCAGCGTCAAGGTGAAGAAGGATCCGGGCTGCGCGGTGTGCGGGCGCTAGGCGCCGCGCTCTTGGTCGCCGAACCAGAAGGCGGGCAGCATCTGCCGCGTCGCCCGGATCCAGGCGCGGAAATCGTCGCGCAGCACGAACTCGTCGCCGAGGATCTGGCGCGACGGCACCGCGGCCTGGCGCACGACGGCAAGCAGGTGCTCAAGCGCCTCGGCCCGCAGCAATACCGGCGGCTTCTCGGGGTCGGCGGCGTACCCGACGTAGGGATACCCGGTCAGCGAGCGGCTCGGCTTGACCCATTTCGAATCGACGCTCTGGAATCGGAGTCCGTCGACGATGATGCCGCGCGCGAGCGCGCGGGCAACCACGAGCTCGTTGTCGAGCCGCTCAGATGCCCACAGCGGCGCGATGTCCCAGAATTTGTATGACGCGACGAGCTGCCCGGGGTGCACGGCGCTTGCCTAGCGTGCCTTCCCCGAGCGCACTTTTCGCTCGAACTCGACCAGCTCGTCGAGCGCCGGCATGTACTTCGACTCCCAGTTGAGGTCGGCCTCGCCGGCGGCGATGGCGTCGATCCAGCGCGCGCAGATGCCGGGCTGCGGGTGCGCGCGGTTGAAGATGTCGTTCAGCGCCGTGTTCGCCTTGCGGCGGAAGAGCGCCCGCGTGCGCGCGTTGTAGGCCTCGGCGGCGGCGGCGCCTTCCTGGCGCTCGATCGCGGCGCTGGCGTACACCAGGTAGCTCTCGGCGGCCGCGGCGCGCTCGGCGTTGCGCGCGCGCCAGGCGGCGAGCGCCGCGTCCGGGTCCTGCGGCAGCTTCTCGCGGTACTGGCGGCAGTTGCGCACCAGGTTCAGGACCAGCAGCCCGTGGGTCACCGCGTAGCCCGCGGCCTCGGTGCGCGCCGGCGTGACTTCCAGTGCCGCGCCGGCGCCCACCGCGAGTGCCGCCGCGACGAGCAGGCTGTTCAAGCGGACAGGTACGCGCGCTGCGCCGCGAAGCTCTCGGTGGGCTTCTTGGCGAAGCCGCTCTTCGCGAACTGGTGCAGCGAGCCGATGGCGTAACGCAGCAGCGCCGCCGCGTGCGCCGCGGCGTCGCCGTCGGCCGCGGCGCGCAGCGCCTGCTTGAGGGTGGCCTCGAAGCGGTCGAAGAACTGGTTCATGCGCGCCTGCAGCCGCTCGTGCTCGCCGACCAGCGCATCGCCGGTCATGACGCGCACCATGCCCGGGTTCTTCTCGTCGAAGGCGAGCAGCATCTCGAGCAGGCGGACGGCCTGCTTGCGCCCGTCGCCCTCGTCGCTCGCGATCTTGTTGGCGAGCGTGAACACCGAGTTCTCGATGAACTCGATCAGGCCCTCGTACATCTGCGCCTTGGAGGCGAAGTGGCGGTAGAGCGCGGCCTCGGAGACCTCGAGCCGCGCCGCGAGCGCGGCGGTGGTGATCCTCTCCCAGCGCGGCGCCTCGAGCATCTGGGCGAGCGCCTTGAGTATCTCGAGCTTCCTCTCGCCTTTGGCGCGCGGCATGAATCGATTCTACTAGCGCGAATAGCGGAAAACGAGTCCCGGCAGCTGCGTGACGGAAGCGACGCGCAGGTCGACGTAGGGCACGCTCCTCTTCTCCCGGCTCACCCACACCGTCGCCATCCCCAGACGCTTTGCGGTACGCAGGTTCTCCAGCATGTCGTCCACCAGGGCGCAGCGCCGGGGGTGGAGGTTGTGGCGGCGCAGCAGCAGCCGGAACCCGGCGAGCGCCGGCTTGCCGCGGTAGCGCGTGCTCTCGATCGTGTACACGGCGTCGAAGAAGCGCGCCACGCCGAGCGCGCGTATGACATCCGTCACGTAGCGGCGCGGGGCGTTGGAGAAGATCAGCTTCCTGCCCG
>CAZAEG010000359.1:0-3650 GCA_964484035.1 uncultured Enterobacteriaceae bacterium
CGCAGCTTCCCGGACTACGCGCGCGGCACGGTCGGCTTCATGCAGGTGAAGCCGAATTCGCGCAACGTGATTCCCGGCGAAGTGCGCACGACGGTGGACTTCAGGAACGCCAAGGCGTCGACGCTGGATGGCATGTGCGCCGAGCTCGAGCGCGCGGCGCGGGCCATCGAGGCCGAATGCCGGGTGCGGATCGAGCTGCGCGAGAGCGTGTATTTCGCGCCCTGCGCGTTCGACGCCGGCCTGGTGGCGAGCGTGCGCGAGGCCGCCGGCGCGCTCGGCTACGGCCACCTCGACATCGTCAGCGGCGCCGGGCACGACGCCGTGTACATCGCGCGCATCGCCCCCACCGCGATGATCTTCATTCCCTGCGAGGGCGGCATCAGCCACAACGAGATCGAAAGCGCCACGCCGGCGGATTTGGCCGCCGGCTGCAACGTGCTGCTGCACGCAGCGCTGCGCAAAGCAGGAATTGCGGGCGCGGCCCGTGCGGCAGCCTAGGAGGACCGACATGAACGATCGCGCCACGCCCCCCAGCCTCGAGAACTCGGCTTTCTTCATGCCGTTCAGCATGAACCGGCACTTCAAGAAGGCGCCGCGCCTGCTGGCGCGCGCCGAAGGCATCTACTACTACACCCCCGAGGGGCGCAAACTCATCGACGGCTCTTCGGGCCTGTGGTGCGTGAACGCCGGGCACTGCCGCGAGAAAATCGTCAAGGCAGTGCAAAAGCAGGTGGCCGAGCTCGATTTCGCGCCCACCTTCCAGATGGGCCATCCGCTCGCCTTCGAGTTCGCCGACAAGGTGGCGAGCCTCGCGCCCGGGGACCTGAAGCGCGTGTTCTTCACCAACTCGGGCTCCGAGTCGGTGGATACGGCGCTCAAGCTCGCGCTCGCTTATCATCGCGCCCGCGGCGAAGGGCACCGCGTGCGCCTCATCGGCCGTGAGCGCGGCTATCACGGCGTCAATTTCGGCGGCACCGCCGTCGGCGGCATGGTCGGCAACCGCAAGATCTTCGGCGCGCTGGTGGCCGGCGTCGACCACATCCGCCACACGCACAACCTGGAAAAGAACGCGTTTTCGCGCGGCCAGCCGAAGCACGGCGCCGAGCTCGCCGACGACCTCGAACGCCTGTGCGGCTTGCACGACGCGTCCACCATCGCCGCCGTGATCGTCGAGCCGGTGGCCTGCTCGGGCGGCGTGCTGGTGCCGCCGGTGGGCTACCTCGAGCGCCTGCGCGCGATCTGCGACAAGCACGGCATCCTGCTCATCTTCGACGAAGTGATCACGGGCTGGGGGCGCCTGGGCAAGACCTTCGGTACGCAGCATTTCAACGTCATGCCGGATCTGATCACCACCGCCAAGGGCATCACCAATGGCACCGTGCCGATGGGCGCGGTGTTGATGCGCGAGCAGCTGTACCAGGCGTTCATGACGGGACCGGAGAAGTCGATCGAGATGCCGCACGGCTACACCTACTCCTCGCATCCGCTCGCCTGCGCTGCCGGCCTCGCGACCATGCAGGTCTACGAGGAGGAAGGGCTGTTCACGCGCGCCGCGGAACTCTGGCCCTACTGGGAGGAGCAGGCGCACGCGCTCAAGGGCCTGCCCAACGTCATCGACATTCGCAACATCGGCCTGATCGCCGCCATCGAGCTCGCGCCGCGCAAGGACGCGCCGGGCGCGCGCGCCCTCGACGCGCACATCAAGGCGTTCGAGCGCGGCGCCTACATGCGCGTGGCAGCCGACACCATTGCGCTTTCGCCGCCGCTCATCATCGCGAAGAGCGACATCGACCGGCTGTTCGAAATCGTGCGCGACGTTCTCAAGACAACCGACTGAGCTTCGCCAGGGAGGGCACCATGTTCGGCTTTGGCAAGAAGAAAAAGGACGCGGGCGAGTCGCTAGCGCCGGATCCGGCCCCCGAGAAAGGCGGCGCGCTCGCGTCCGATCGCACGCGCGCGGGGCTGCTCGCGCTCGTGCTGGTCGCCGGTCTGGGCTATCTCGCCTACGAGTACCTGCCGGCATTGCTGGACGAAACGCCGCCGCCCATGCCGGTCCAGGTCAAGCCGAAGCCGGCCGCGGTGGCGCTGGCCAAGTCACCGGTGGTGCCGGTTGCCGCGGCCGCGATGAAGCCTGAACCGGTGGCGGCACCCGCGCCCAAGCCTGAACCGGTGGTGGCCAAGGCCGAGCCGAAACCCGAGCCCAAGCCGGTCGCGAAACCGGTGCCAAAGCCCAAGCCGGTCGCAAAGCCCGCGTCCGCGCCCAAACCCGAGCCGGAACCCGTGGTGATGGCGGCGGCACCCGCTCCTGCCGCAAGCGCACCGCCGCCCGCTGCCGAGCCCAAGCCGGCGCCGCCTTTGGCGGCGCCGTCGGCCGTCGCGCCGTTGCGCGCCCCGCCGCCCATCACGCCGCGGTACAACGACGTCATGACCGCGGTGCTGTACGGCGATCGCGAGGCGGTGTCGGAGCTGCTCGACCTCGGGCGCTGGGTGGACAAGCCGGACTCGAACGGCCTGACGCCGCTGATGGCCGCCGTGCTCCTGCGCGACGCGGGCATGGTGCAGCTACTGCTCGATCGCGGCGCCGATCCGAACCTGCAGGCGCCTGGGGGCCAGGTCGCGCTCGAGATGGCGCGCGACCTCGGCGACGGCGCGAGCGAATCGCTGCTGCTGAAGGCCGGGGCGCGGTACTAGGGACAGACAGGAGGGACAGACCTTAAGGTCTGTCCCTGAGTCTGTCCCTGTGCTTACTTGGCGGCGGCGCGCACGACGCCCAGGCGCCGGCCGCGCGTCTGCTGCTTGAGCCGCGGCGGCGTCACCAGGTCGCGCACGAAATTGGGCAGCGCGAACACGCCCTCGTGCGTCTCGCCGTTGTAGTAGCGCAGCTCGGTCATCTTGCGCTGCTCGATGCGCCGGTCGATCTCGTCGGCGGTGTAGGCCTTGGGATCGAGCTTGTCCGAGCACACCGCCATCGCCCACAGCGACCCGTACAGCGGGATGTACATGGTGTAGGGCCGCACGATGCGGAAGATGCCGTTCAGGCGCTGGGCGAGCTCGGCCACGCGCTCGGGCTGCGCCACCGGCGAGCCGATATGCAGCACGAGTGCCCCGCCCGGGGCGAGCGCGTGCCGGCACTGCTGGAAGAACTCGGCCGAATAGAGCGCCTCGGCCGGCCCCATGGGGTCGTTGAGATCCAGGGCGATGAGGTCGAAGCGCTCCTGCGTCTCGCGCACGAACTTCAAGCCGTCGCCGATCAGCACGCGCAGCCTGGGGTTGTCGAAGACGCCGTTGTGCACCGCCTGGAAGTGCTCTTTCGCCACCTGGATCACGTCCGGGTCGATCTCGCACAGGGTCACCTGCTCGACCGAGGGGTGCTTGAGCGCCTCTTCCGACGATCCGCCGTCGCCGCCGCCGATGATCAGCACCTTCCTCGGCGCCGGATGCGCGGTGAGCGCCGGGTGGACCAGGTTCTCGTGGTAGACGAACTCCTCCTTCTCGGAGGTCATGTTGTACCCGTCGAGGCGGAAGATCTTGCCGTAGTGCGGCGTGTCGTAGATCTGCAGGCGCTGGAAGCGCGTCTGCCAGTCGCCGACCTGGCGCGCGGCCTTGATGTAGAAGCCGGTCGAGTCGTTGAGCGGCTCCATCAGCAGGTG
>CAZAEG010000360.1:0-3596 GCA_964484035.1 uncultured Enterobacteriaceae bacterium
CCGATCACGTGGTTGGCGGTGTCCTCGGCGTCGCGGAAGCCCTCCCAGCGGAACTTGCGCGTGGCGAGCGCGTAGGCGGCCGAGCCGGCGATGACCCCGAGCGCCGAGGCGATGCCGTAGGTGACGATCTTCGACTTGTCCGTCCAGAACATCAGGTATTCCAGCGTGAAGGCCATGGGAGAGACGAAAGAGAACGACTCCATGCGCCCGGTGTTGGTGGCGATGAAGGCCTCCTGCAGCGTCTCCGGGTGCTCCTCGACGTAGCCGACCACTCCGCTCACGTACCAGCCGCCGACCACGACCAGGCCGGTGACCACCCCGCCCAGGGTGTAGTCGAAGTTCGCGCGGAAGTCGCGGCTCGAGTACGCATAGACGAGCAGGCCGCCGCCGATCACCGCGGCGAGGATCCCACGGTGCACGCCGAGGAGCGACGGCAGGTCCTGGCCGGGGGAAAGCGTCACCGACACGGGCTCGAGCACGCCCACGCGGAACGCGCCGAACAGCCCGCGCAGCGTCATGTAGGCCGCGATGCCGAGGAAGACGAACACGATGAGCGACTTCAGGTTTCCCCCGCCGATGCGGATCAGGGTCTTCGAGCCGCAGCCCGAGCCCAGGGTCATGCCCACGCCGAAGAGAAAGCCGCCGACGATGTGGGACAGCCAGATGAAGTTCGGCCCGTAGTAGATGGACTTGGACAGGTCCACGACGCCCGCGAGGGCGAGCGCGCTCGTGCCCAGCATCGCCACGGCGATGGCGAGCAGCCACATGCGCATGCGATTCCTGTCGCCCATGTTGACCCAATCGGAGACCGCGCCCATGGTGCAGAAGTCGGTCTTGTTGCCTACGGCGCCGAAGATGAAGGCGAGCACGAAGGCGCCACCCGAGACGTAGGGGACGAGCTGTGCGGGGTCGATTTCGTTCATTGCAGGCGCTCCAATGATTTTCCTTGGTCGAGCACGCCGCGCACGGCGTCGGCGGCATCCTTCAGCGAGGCGTGGCGGCCGAGATGCCAGAGGCACAGCGCCGCGCCGTAGACGAGGCAGTCCCGGGTCGGCCCCGGCTCCCCCGCGAGCGCCGCCTTGCCCGCCTCGGCCGCCGCCCGCGCCACGGCCGCAGTATCGAGCGGCGTCTCCCGCTCGCCCTCCTCGGCCGCGCCGGGGATGCGCGGCGCGCGCACGGACTGCTCGATGCCGAGGTCGGCGGGCTTGAACTCCACGCCGGTCTCCTCGGCGCCGCCGAGAACGCGGAACACCTTGCCGGTCTGCGTGAGGCCGGGGATCACGCCGCCCTCGACGCCGCGCACGATGAGCGCGGAGTCGAACCCGGCGTGGCGCGCGAGCAGCGCGTAGATGCGCGCATAGGGCTTGTGCACGTATCCGGTGACGAGATGCGTCTTGCGCCGGCCGCGCACCGGCCCCGCCATGACCTCGGCGGTTGTGATCGCGGGCCGCTTGACGATCAGCGTGCGCAGTTGCGTGAGCGCGTAGAGCTTGGGGCAGAAGGCCTTCTGATCGACGTAGGCCCAGCCGACGCGCGGATCGCCGAGGCGCGCCGCGGCCTGTTCCGGCCCGAGGTCCACCGGCATGCCCGCGGCGCTCAGGACCTGGCGGTGCGTGACGCCGTACTTGGGACCCATGCTCTGCACGCCGTGCGAGACCGTGGGCACGCCGCAGGCGGCGAGCACCGGCGGCAGGAACGGCGCCGCCGGCAGCGTGCGGTTGTAGCCGTCGTAGGGGTCGCCGAGGTCGAGCACCTCGTCCACCGGCGCGGTGGCGCGCTGCGTCGCGTCGCGGATCGCTTCGAGCAGCCCGCGGTTCTCGTCGTCGGTCTCGCGCTTCATGCGCAGCGCGATGAGGAATACGCCGGCCTGCACCGGGTCGACCTGCGCGTCGAGCACCAGGCGCATGCCTTCGCGCGCCTCCTCGCGCGAGATGTCCTTGGAGAGCTCCGGGCCGGTGGCGATGCGCTTCAGGATCGAGCTCATCAGCGCGGCGCTCATGGCGACTCCGTGCCGGGCACGCCGACGAGGATGCGCCCGCCCTCCTCGCGCACGGGATAGGTCCGGAGGTCTTCCTCCGCCGGCTCTTCCAGCGCTTCGCCCGTGCGCACGTTGAAGCGGCTGTTGTGCAGCGGGCACTTGACGAGCTCGCCCCGCAGCACGCCCGTCGACAGCGACGCCTCTTCGTGGGTGCAGGTGTCGTCCACGGCGTACAGGCGCCCCGCCACGTTCGCGAGCAGGATGCGCCGGCCGCCGACGTCGTAGCGCCGCATCGTGCCCTCGCGCAGCTCTCCCGCCTTGGCGATCTCGACGAATGTCACGCGAGCGGCTCGAACCATTTCAGGCGCTCGCGCAGGCGCACGACCTCGCCGATGATGATCAGCGTCGGCGCCTTCGCCTCGCTCGCCAGCACGATGCCGGGCAGCGTCGCGAGCGTCCCCGTCAGCACGCGCTGCTGCGGCGTGGTGCCCGCCTGCACGAGCGCGGCGGGCGTGCCCGCCGGCAGGCCATGCTCTACGAGCCGCGCGCAGAGCTGGTCGAGCGCGAGCAGGCCCATGTAGAAAACGATGGTCTGGCGCTGCTGCGCGATCGCGCGCCAGTTCAGGTTGAGGCTGCCGTCCTGCAGGTGGCCGGTGACGAAGACCACCGACTGCGCGTAATCCCGGTGGGTGAGCGGGATGCCCGCATAGGACGCGCAGCCCGCCGCGGCCGTGATGCCGGGCACCACCTGGAACGGGATGCCCTCGGCGGCGAGCGTGTCGATCTCCTCGCCGCCGCGACCGAAGATGAAGGGATCGCCGCCTTTCAGGCGCACCACGCGCTTGCCCTCCTTCGCGAGGCGCACGAGGAGCGCGTTGATGTCCTCCTGCGGCAGCGTGTGCTGCGCGCGCTCCTTGCCCGCGTAGATGCGCTTGGCCTCCAACCGCACGAGGTCGAGGATCGGCTTGGAGACCAGCCGGTCGTAGACCACCACGTCGGCCTGCTGCATGAGGCGCAGCGCGCGGAAGGTGAGGAGATCGGGGTCGCCCGGCCCCGCGCCGACCAGCGACACTTCGCCGCCCGCGAAGGCGAGACGCGTGTCCTCGAGCGCCGCCTCGAGCGCCTTGCGCGCCTCGGCGTCGCGGCCGTTCAGCACCAGCTCTGCGATCGGCCCCTGGAGCGTGCGCTCCCAGAAGCGCCGCCGCTCGGGGCCCTTGAAGCGCGCCTTGACGCGGTCGCGGAATTCCGCGGCGAGCGCGGCGAGGCGCCCGTAGGCCGCCGGGATCATGCTTTCCAGGCGCGCGCGCAACTGCCGTGCGAGCACGGGCGAGGCGCCGCCGCTCGAGACCGCGACGACGAGCGGCGCGCGCTCGATGATCGAGGGCAGGATGAACGAGCACAGGGCGGGCTGGTCCACCACGTTCACCGGGATGTGGCGCGCCTTGGCGGCGTCGGCCACCGCCCGATTGACCTCCTGATTGCTGGTGGCGGCGATCACCAGCGCATAGCGGTCCAGCTCTTCCTCGCGAAACTCCGTCGTCATCGTGACCTGCGCGTCCGCGCGCCGCAGCAGCGCGGCTTTGCGCGACGCCACCTGACCGGTGCCCACGACCAGGCA
>CAZAEG010000361.1:0-2596 GCA_964484035.1 uncultured Enterobacteriaceae bacterium
GGCGGTCCGCTGCGACTCGTGATTCCGGGCTATTACGGCGTGAACAACATCAAGTACATCAAGCGCCTCGCGTTCACCGTCGACGAAACCAAGGCCAACATCCAGGCCTCCGGCTACCGCGTGCGGCCCATCGGGCAGAAAGGCGCGCCGACGCAAGCCTCGATGTGGGACATGAACCTAAAGTCCTTCGTCACCAGCCCCGCGGGCGATGAGCCGGTGCGTGCCGGCGTGGTCCAGGTGCACGGCGTCGCCTTCAGCGGCACGAGCGCCGTCAAGGGCGTGGAAGTGTCGCTCGACGGCGGGGGAAAATGGCTGCCGGCCGCGTTCTCCGGCCCGCTGCTCGGGCCCTACGCCTGGCGCCGCTTCGTGCTGCCGGTGCGGCTGAGCGCGGGAACCTACACCATCACGAGCCGCGCCAGCGCCTATGACGGTCAGGTGCAGCCCGAGCTGCGCGTGGAGAACGAGCGCGCCTACGCCCACAACGGCTGGCGCGACCACTCGGTCAAAGTGACCGTGGCGTGAGGGCGGCGGGGGCGGGGCTGGCGCTTGCGCTCGCCCTGCCTTGCGCCACGCTCGGCGACGAGCTGGGCCGCAAGGTGTTCACCGAGCTTGCGCAGCCGCCCTGCCAGCTCTGCCACACGCTGAAGGCGGCCGGCGCCGAAGGCACGATCGGGCCTTCGCTCGACGAGCTCAAGCCCGATCTGGAGAAGGCGCTGCAGGCGGTGCGCAACGGCGTGGGCGTCATGCCGCCTTATCGCGACAAGCTGACCGCGGAGCAGATCGAGGCCGTGGCGCGCTACGTCGCCGAGGTCGCCGGCAAATAGTGACAGTCACCATTTTTTCGCATAGCGAAATAATGGTGACTGTCACTATTTACATTTAGCTGCTAGCGCAGCACCAGCACCGGCACTTTGGAGTGCGCCAGCACGCGCGTGGTCTCGCTGCCGAGCAGCACGCCGGCGAGCCCGCCGCGGCCGTGCGAGGCCATGGCGACGGCGTCGCACTTGGCGCTGCGCGCCGCGCGCAGGATGCCGCCGTAGACCTGCGCCGCGGTGAGAAAGTGCGACTTGCAGCGCACGCGCGCCTTTTTCGCCTCGGCCTCGACCGCCGCGAGCGCCTTGCGCGCGCCCTTTTCCGTCGCTTTCCTGTATTCCTGCGGCGACAGCGCGGGCACGTACACCGCCGCGTCGCCGTAGGCGATCGGCATGAAGGGCGGGATGACGTAGACGGCGGTGACCCGGGCGCGCAGCGCCTTGGCGAGCCGGATGCCCGCCTTGGCGCCCTTCAGCGCGAGCCGCGAGCCGTCGACAGGGAGAAGGATGTGCCTGAACATGCCGCACCTCTGCGTGGGTTGGGAGAACCAGCCTAGCTCCGGCGCCGCGAGGCGCCTTGACGCAGGTCAAAGTGCGCGCCGGGGCCGTGGCTAGGATGGGCCTGCCATTCCAGACGCGGAGGATTCCATGGCCAACGTTACCCGCTACAACCCGTTCGACGAGCTGTTCAACGAATTCGGCAAGGGCTTCTGGGTCAAGCCGCTCGCCTTCCCGGCGGGCACAGAGATGTCCATCAAGGTGGACGTGAAGGAGGACGACAAGTCCTACACCGTGCACGCCGACATTCCCGGAGTGAAGAAAGAGGACATCCAGGTCGACGTCGACGGCAACGTCGTGTCGGTGCGCGCCGAGACCAAGCACGAGAAGGAAGAGAAGAAGGGCGAGAAGGTGCTCTACAGCGAGCGCAGCTACGGCATGGTGAGCCGCAGCTTCTCGCTGCCCGCCGAGGTCGACGAAAAGGCCGTCAAGGCGGAGTACAAGGACGGCGTGCTCAATCTCGTGCTGCCGAAGAAGGCGAACGGCGGCGGCAAGCGCATCAGCGTCTCCTGAGCGCCTGCTTTCATTGCGGCCTGCCCGTCCTCGAGCCGGGCAGGCACCTCGCGGCCGTGCTCGGCGCCGAGCGCGCGTTCTGCTGCGCCGGCTGCGAAGCGGTCGCGCGCACCATCGTCGCGGGCGGCTTCGAGAAGTACTACGAGGCGCGCAGCAGCGAGGGCGTGCGGCCTGACGCCCTGCCGCCGCCGCAGGTCTACGACGACCCGGCGGCGCAGCGCGAGTTCGTCGCCGCGCCGCACGAGCACGAGCGCGAGGCGACGCTGATCCTCGATCGCATTCGCTGCGCCGCTTGCCTGTGGCTGAACGAGCGCGCGCTGCGCGCCGTGCCGGGCGTGCTGCGCGCGGACGTGAACTTCACCACCCAGCGCGCGCAGATTTCCTGGGATCCCCGCCGCACGCGCCTCTCGGCGATCCTCGAGGCGATCCGCGCCATCGGCTACGACGCCTGTCCGTTCGATCCGCGCCGCGGCGAGGCGCTCGCGCGCCGCGAGCGGCGCCGCGCGCTGTGGCGGCTGTTCGTCGCCGGCTTCGGCGCCATGCAGGTCATGATGTACGCGTGGCCCGCGTATGTCGACGCCGGCGCGGGCACGCTCGCACCCGACGCGGCGGCGCTCATGCGTTGGGCGAGTCTCGTCGTCACCACGCCGGTGCTGTTGTTCTCCTGCGGCCCGTTCTTCCGCGGCGCCTGGGAGGACGCGAAGCGCCGGCGC
>CAZAEG010000362.1:0-4871 GCA_964484035.1 uncultured Enterobacteriaceae bacterium
GGCGCACCTCGGTGCCGTTGACCGTGAGGGTGGTGTCTACAGCGTGTTCCATGCGCGCTCCAGGAGCACCCGCGCGAGGTGCAGCTTGGTCTGCGAGGAGTGATACAGGTCGGCGGGCGGCTGCAGGTCTTTCGCCAGCGCAGCTTTCGCGGACTCGAGGTCTTTGGCTTTCGCCGCGTTCTGCGCCAGCACCGCGCGATCGGCGGCGCCGAAGTAGGCGAGGCGCTTCGCGCCGTTCGTGGCAAAGGCCGCGAGGCCGATGGTGGCGTAGTCGCCCTGGCGGCGGGCGATCTCGAGGAAGGCGGAGCGCTCGTCTTTCTTCTGCGCCTTGAATTCTGCAGCGGTCAACAGCTCGCCCGGCTTCAGGTCGGTCTCGAACAGGCCCTTGAAGAAGTCCGACGCCTTGATCTTGCGCTGGCCCTTTTTGCCAGTGGCGATGATTACTGCATCGAGTGCGAGCGCGCAGGCCGGGTATTCCGCCGCCGGGTCGGAGAGCGCAAGGCTGCCGCCGATCGTGCCGCGGTTGCGGATGGCGGGGTGGGCGATGTGGGGGACGGCTGCGGCGAGGAGGGGCAGGTGCTTTTTCACGACGTCCGAGCGATCGAGCTCGGCGTGCGTGGTCAGGGCGCCGATTCGAACCGTGTCCTTATCGAGGCGGATTCCCTTCAGCTCGGCGAGCCCGTTGATGTCCACGAGCAGCTCGGGAGAGGAGAGCCGCATGTTGAGCGAGGGGATGAGGCTCTGGCCGCCGGCGAGTGCCTTTGCGCCGGGGCGCTCGATGAGCTCGAGCGCTTCGGCGAGCGCGCGTGGCTTCGCGTAGGCAAACGACGCTGCCTTCACCCCGGTCCTCCTCCTCGGGGTCGATTATGCCCTTGAGGTCCGCCGGCCAACAACATCAATTCGCTACGCCAGAACCTTCAATCCCTTGCGATCCACCAGATCGAGAAGTTTCAGTGCCGGGCCGCTTGGCGTCTTGTCTCCGATCTCCCACTTCTGGATCGTCGAGACGCTGGTGTTGAGATAAGCGGCGAATACCGCCTGGCTTGCCTTCTCTTTTAGACGCAGCCTCTTGATGTCCTCGGCCGAGTACGCCTTGGGGGCAGGCACGCGAAGCGACTCGAACTCCCGCATCGTCTTGCCGTCGATTACGCCCAACTCGTACAGCCCGCGGGCCGAGTCAAGGATAGCCTTACGAAGTCTCCGGTTCACCATCTGACACCTCCATCAACACGCCCGCGCCTATTAGCCCTCGAGCCGCTGCCTCGCTCATCGAGCTGTATGTCCGGGCAAGTTGCCGCAAATCACGCATATTCTTTTCGTCGATGTTCTCGCGCTCGCTCTTCGCGAAGCCGTACAGATAGACCCAGCGTTCGCGAAGATCCGCCGCAAGCAAGGTTCGGTACCCGCCGCTCTTGCCACCCCCTGGCCGAGCGATACGCTTCTTGACCAATCCTCCGCCCAGGACCGCATCCACCAATCCACGTCGCATCTCGTCGACCGCGGATCGCAGCACGGTATCTGGCAGCCCCTGCCTACGCGCCCAGCGGGCGAACCACCGCGTCTTCAGGACTCGCACCGCGGCGGAAGGACTGTATCACTAAGTGGTATGGTTCTCAAGCTCAAGCGCGGTGCCCTCTAGGGCATTAACGCGCGAGAGCCTCAACCGTTGTCACTCCCCTCCAGCAGCGAAAACCGCACCCTGAGGATCTCCTTCGTCTTCGCCCGCCCGCCCGCGTCCTTCTCCAGCAGCAAAAGCTTCTGCGTCTCGGGCAAACCCGCGGGGATCACCATCCGCCCGCCGGGCTTCAACTGCTGGATCAGCATCGGCGGGATGAGATCGGGCGCCGCGGTGACGATCACCTTGTCGAACGGCGCGTGCTCGGGCCAGCCGTAGCAGCCGTTGCCGGTCCGCAGGACGACGTTCTTGTACGCAGCGAGCCTGCGCTTGGCCTGCGCGGCGAGCGCCTCGATGAACTCCACGCTGTACACGGTGTGCACCAGCCCCGAAAGGATCGCGGCCTGGTAGCCCAAGCCGGTGCCGATCTCGAGCACGCGGTCCTCGGCCTTGAGCTCGAGCAGGTCGGTCATCAGCGCGCAGATGAAAGGCTGCGAGATGGTCTTGTCGCAGCCGATCGGCAGCGGGCTGTTGACGTAGGCGTAGGGCCGCAGCTCGAGCGGGACGAATTCGTGCCGCGGCACGCGGCCCAGGGCGTCGAGCACGCGCGGGTCGAGCGCCGCCTTGCCGGTTTCGCCGCTCGAGAAGATCGTCTCGGCGGCGATTTCGGCCACCATCCCCTGGCGTGCCTCGGCGTACTCGACGTCCTTCATGGCGATCCACGGCTAATATAGCGCCGATGGGCTATCTCGTCGGCATCGACATCGGCGGCACGTTCACCGACTGCGCGATCGTCGATCGCGCGGGGAAGCTCCTGACCACCAAGGTGCTCTCGACGCCGCAGGACTTCTCGCAGGGCATGATGGACGCCCTGCAGAGCGGCGCGCGCGCGCTGGATCTCACCCTCGACGACTTCTGCCGCGACATCGCCTTCCTGTCGCACGGCACCACCGTGGGCACCAACACCATCCTGCAGAAGAAGGGCGCCCGGGTCGGCCTCATCACCACCCGGGGCCACGAGGACGCGATCCACATCATGCGCGGCTCGCGCGGCTACGGTGGGCGCGACATCCGCAAGGTCGTGCACTTCCCGGAGACCTCGAAGCCCGCGCCCATCGTGCCCAAGCGGCTGATCCGCGGAATCTCGGAGCGCGTCGACTGCTTCGGCGAGGTGGTCGCGCCGCTGAACGAGGCGCAAGCGCAAGCCGCCATCCGCGAGCTGGTCGCCGAGGGCGTGCAGGCGATCGCCGTGTGCTTCCTGTGGTCGTTCCGCAACACGAAGCACGAGCTGCGGGTGCGCGAGCTGGTGCGAGAGCTCGCGCCCGCGGTCTTCGTCACCTGCTCGGTGGACATCGCGCCGAAATGGGGCGAGTACGAGCGCGTGACGGCCACCGCGCTCAACGCCTATCTCGGCCCGGTGATGTCGGGCTACCTGGCGAAGCTCGATCGCACGCTGACCGGCCTCGGCTACGCGCACGGCCTGCAGATCGCGCAGTGCGGCGGCGGCACGGTGCCGGTGGCGCGCGCGGGCGAGGCGCCGCTGCTCACGCTCGACTCGGGCCCGGTGGCCGGCGTCACCGCCTCGGGCTTTCTCGGCGCGGCGATGGGCGAGAAGAACATCATCACCACCGACATGGGCGGGACGTCCTTCGACGTCTCCATCATCCACGGCGGCAAGCCGGCCTATGCCTTCACCAGCAACACCGACCAGTACGAGTACTTCCTGCCGAAAGTCGACATCCAGGCGATCGGCGCGGGCGGCGGCAGCCTCGCGCAGGCGCATCCGCAGACGCGCACGCTGACCGTGGGACCGCAGAGCGCGGGCGCGTTTCCCGGCCCGGTGTGCTACGGGCGGGGCGGCACGGTGCCCACCGTGACCGACGCCGAGCTGGTGCTCGGCTACCTCGACCCGGAAAACTTCGCCGGCGGGCGCATGCGGCTCGACCGCCCGGCGGCGTACGCCGCGATCGAGGCGCTCGGCGCGAAGATCGGCATGGGCGCGGTGCAGTGCGCGGCGGGGATATGCCGCATCGTGGAGCTCAACATGGCCGACATCATCCGCAAGGTCACGGTGGAGAAAGGCCACGACCCGCGCGAGTTCGTGCTGTTCGCCTTCGGCGGCGCGGGGCCGGCGCACGCGGGCGTGTTCGCCGCCGAGCTCGGCGTGAAGAAGGTGATCGTGCCGCAGCGCAAGGCCGCGTCCACCTGGTGCGCCTTCGGCGCCGCGGCGGCGGACGTGCTGCACATCTTCGAGCACAGCGAGATCCTCGCCACGCCGGTGGCGGCGGCGCGGCTGAACGCCGGCCTCGACGCGATCGAGAAGCGCGCGCGCGCCCTGATGGCGGGCGAGGGCATCGTGGCCGCGCGGCAGCGCTTCGAGTTCTCCCTGGACGTGCGCCACAAGGGCCAGATCAACGAGGTCGAGGTGCCGATGCCCTGGAAGCGGCTGCCCGCGGACTACGAGCGGCGGCTGCGCAAGCTCTTCGTCGAGCGCTACGAGCAGCTCTACGGCAAGGGCTCGGCGCTCGCCGGCGCGCAGCTCGAGATCGTGGTGTGCCGCCTGCGCGCGCGCGCGCTCACGCCGCGGCCGAGGCTGACGAGGACGAAGCGGGCGACACGCGCGGTGCCGAAGGCCGCGTTCCTCCAGCCGCGCATGATCTGGTGGCGAGGATTGCGCAAGACCCCGGTGGTCGACGGCGAGAAGCTCGCCGCCGGAAACACGATCCGCGGGCCGGCGATCGTGGAGACCGCGGACACCACCGTGGTCGTGCATCCCGGTACGCGGCTGCGCGTGGATGCGCTCGGCAACTTCGAGATCACCTTTAATTAGAGACAGTCCCCATTTGGATGAACGCTCCTCTGAGGAAGCTTTCCGAGCTGACCGGCGTCGAGTTCGACGGCCGGCGCACGGGCTACGTGCCGCCGAAGAAGCTCTCGATCTCGCCGCAGCTGAAGCTGCACCGCAAGGCGCGGCGCACCATCGACCCGGTGACCTTCGAGGTCGTGCGCCACGCGCTGTGGAACGTGAACGAGGAGCACGGCGCGACCATCCAGCGCCTGTCCGGCTCGCCGGTGGCGATGTACGCGCTGGACCTCAATCCCTCGATCCTCACGCAAGACGCCGAGTTCGTCTATTTCGGGCCGTACATGCAGTACATGTCCGGCGTCACCGACACGCAGGTGAAGTGGACGCTCGAGAACCGCAGCGCCAACCCGGGCATCCGCGACGGCGACATGTTCCTCGCCAACGACCCCT
>CAZAEG010000363.1:0-3915 GCA_964484035.1 uncultured Enterobacteriaceae bacterium
TTTCTGCCCGATGGGCCGCACGCGGTAGCCGGAGGCCTGGATGTTGGCCTTGGTTTCGTCGACGGTGAACGCGAGGCGCTTGATGTACTTGATGTTGTTCACGCCGTAATAGCCCGGAATCACGAGTCGCAGCGGACCGCCGTGCGCGAGCGGCAAGGTTTCGCCGTTCAGTTCCCACGCCAGAATCGCGCGCTCCATCACGTTCCACGGCACGGAGCGCTCGACCATCACCTTCATCGGCTCGACCCCGGCCGGGATGGTCTCGCCGCCGGTGCCGGTCATGTAGCGCATGCCCTGGCGCACGCCGCCCAGCGCGGCGACCACCGCCTTGACTGGGACGCCGGTCCACATCGAGCACCCGGCGGCGCCCACCTTCCACTGCGAGCCGCTCGCCTTGTGGCCGAAAAAGCCGCGGCCATTGCCCGAGCATTGCAGCACCATGGGGACGGTCTCGATGCCCATGGTCTTCAACTCGCCCACGGTGATGGAGCGCGGGCTGGTGACGCCGTCGACCTCGACGCTCCAGGCATCGGGATTCGCCATGATGGAGGCGCTCGGCGCCCCCAAGTTGTTGCGCAGGAAGAGAATATCGTTGTCGGTGAGGACGCCGTCGCCGAACGCGCTGCGCCTGGTTTCCACCCCGTTGGCCGAATGCACGATCAGCCGGTCGATGTCCTTCCACGCGGCCACCGGCGGCAGCGGCTTGCCCTGCGCCAGGGCCGCGGGCGCGAAGCCGGCGAGGCCGGCCGCGGCGGCGCTGCCCGCGCTGGCGACGAGGAATTGGCGTCGGTTCTTGTCGAGCGTCGTGGTCATGGCTCCTCCTTGGGTCTGCCTGCTCAACAGCGATTCTCCACGCCTGCGGCGTGCGCGCAAGCGCGGCGTCCCTTATCGGCCCATAAACGCATCGCTAGTCGATATCGGTCTGCAGCATTCGGGGCGCTTGCGGGCTGCTCTCCAGGGTGAAATAGACGCGGCCGATCTCGCGCCCGTCCTCGGTCTCGACCTGCACCTTCCAGCGTCCGGGCTGGTAATTCGACTTGTAGCCGTAGCCGCGAAAGCCCTGCTCGCGCCCGCCCACGATGTCGATGGGAATGGAGTCCTGCGGCAGCCAGCCGCGGCCGCCCGGCTCCCAGTACCAGCGCATGCGCACGCGGTCGGCGAAGCGCGCCGGCGAGAACACGCGAAAGAACACGAACACCCGGTCGCCGGGCTGCGCGCGGAAAACCTGGTCGCCGTTGTGCCAGAAGCGCCACCACGGCCGCTCGTGGCCGAGGTGGTAGCCCTCCTCCGTGCGCTCGACCGCGTGATACACGCCGATGAAGGGGATGGACAGCGGCGCCGGCGGAATGACTCGCAGCAGGTAAGCCGCGAGGAACGCGAGCAGCACGGCGCCGAGCGGCAGCAGCATCTGCCTGCGCACCTGGGGGAACAGCGCGGGCCTGCGCCGCCGTACCCACCACGCAATCGCCGACAGCGGCATCACGCCCGCCAGCATGGAGCCGACAAATATCCAGGTGCCAATCGAGCCGACGGCGATCGGCACCACGATGGCGGCGAACGACAGGTAGCACAGGCTGAGCAGCGCGAACTTGAAATGCAGGCCGAGCGCCTTGAGGCGCTGCGACTCGTTCGCCACCACCAGCACGACGAGGAAGGCGAGGAAGCCGAACGACACCAGCAGCGACGAGCTCTTGAAGAAGAAGATCGCGTACAGGTTCATCAGCGCGCCGAGCGCGAAGTGGATCGCCGCCGAGCGGTACTCGTGGTACCAGTGCCAGAGCCGCGGCCGGCCGGCCGGCTCGGGCGGCGGCGCCCCCTGCTCGACGAGCATGTGCAGCAGCACGGCGGAAACCGCGGCGAGGTACAGCGCCTGCTGGCCGATCGTGAGCCAGGAGTCGATGCGGCCCACCGTGACGATGTCGAAGACGAAGCCGCCGGCGAAGAAGGCGACGGCGATTTCGCGCTCGTTGCGGCCGAAGTAGAGCCTGAGCCGCTCGAGCGCCGTCGCCGGAGCGGTCAAGGCCTCGGGCTGCGTCATCGGAGCGGCCATTGTATCGATTGTCCCGACGCGACCCACGTCGGCTTGTAGACTGCGCTCATGCCGGCCCGGATAGCGATCGCTGCCCTCCTGCTCGCCCTGGGGCTGTTCGGCGCGCCCGCGCCGCCCCACGCGCAGGCGCAAAAGCGCCTCGTCTACGTGGCGCCCATCGAGGGCATCATCGACCTGGGGCTCGCGCCCTTCGTAGGCCGCGCGATCGACGAGGCGGCGAGCGCCGGCGCCGCGGCGCTGGTCCTCGAGATCAATACCTTCGGCGGGCGCGTCGACGCCGCGGTGCAGATCCGCGACGCGCTGCTCGACAGCCGCGTCAAGACCATCGCCTTCGTCAACAAGCGCGCCATCTCCGCCGGCGCGCTGATCAGCCTCGCCGCGGAGCACATCGTGATGGCGGGCGGCTCGACCATCGGCGCGGCGACGCCGGTGCAGGCGGGCCAGCCCGGCGCCGCCGCGCAGCCGGTGCAGGAAAAGACCGTGTCCTATGTGCGCAAGGAATTCCGCGCCACCGCCGAGAGCCGCAAGCGCCCGCCGCTCATCGCCGAAGCGATGGTGGACGCCGACGTGTCGATTCGCGGCGTGATCGCCAAGGGCAAGCTGCTCACGCTCACCACCGACGAAGCGCTGAAGCACAAGCTCGCGGACTTTCGCGCCGACACGCTCGAAGCCGCGCTCGAGCGCCTCGGCCTGGGCGGCGCCGAGCTGCGGCGCGTCGCGCCCAACTGGGCGGAGAACCTGGTGCGCTGGCTCACCCACCCGGTGGTGAGCTCGCTGCTCGTCAGCATCGCCATGCTCGGCATCCTCATCGAGCTGCGCACGCCCGGCTTCGGCGTGCCCGGCGCCCTGGGCGTGACCAGCCTCGCGCTGTTTCTCTGGGGACACTGGCTGGTGCAGCTCGCGGGCTGGGAGGAGCTGTTGCTCGCGCTCGGCGGCATGGTGCTGCTCGCGCTGGAGCTGCTCGTCATTCCGGGATTCGGCGTTGCCGGCATCCTCGGCATCCTCGCGCTGCTCGCGGCGCTGGTGCTCAGCATGCTCGGGCCCGGCGACACGCCGCAGTTCATCATGACGACCGCGGCGCGCGTGGTCGGCGCGCTGCTCTTTGCCGTGCTCGCGAGCCTGGCGCTGCTGCGCTACCTGCCGCGGCTGCCGTTCGGGCGCCAGTTCATCCTGCACACGGGCCTCGGCGCGGCGCAGGGCTACGCCTCGGCGCCCGAGAGCGACCGGCGCTGGCTGGGAAAGCGCGGCCGTGCCTCCTCCCCCCTGCACCCCGCCGGCATCGCCGAGATCGACGGCGAGCGCGTGGATGTGGTGTCCGACGGGGAACTCATCGATGCCGGGGAACTCATAAAGGTGATCCGCGTGGACGGCAACCGGATCGTGGTCCACAGAACAACGCCGGCAACGAATGCCGACGAGGGGGAATAGGACATGACGGGACTGGAAACGGGACTCACGGGCAGCCTTGGCCTGCTCATCGTCGTCATTGCGGCACTGGCGCTGATCCTGTACCTGGTGCCGATCCCGCTGTGGATCGCCGCCTGGGCCTCGGGCGCGTACGTCGGGCTGTTCACGCTGGTGGCGATGCGCCTGCGGCGCATTCCGCCAAACACGGTGATCACCGCGCGCATCAGCGCCGTGAAGGCGGGGATCCAGATCACCGTCAACGAGCTGGAAGCGCATTTTCTCGCCGGCGGCAACGTGGTGCGGGTGGTGAATGCCATGATCTCGGCGGACAAGGCCAATATCCCCCTGCCCTTCAAGCGCGCGGCCGCCATCGACCTCGCCGGCCGTAACGTGCTGGAGGCGGTGCAGATGTCGGTGCTGCCCAAGGTGATCGAGACGCCGAAGATCGCCGCGGTGGC
>CAZAEG010000364.1:0-4047 GCA_964484035.1 uncultured Enterobacteriaceae bacterium
GGCGCAGCCCGCCGCCAGCAGCGCCATCAGCACCACCGCGATGCGCATCATGCTTGTCTCCTCAGCACCTCGATCCACTTGCCCAGGGGATCCACGCGCACCCGGTCGCCCGTCTTCAGCACCTCGCGCGGGTGCGGCATCCAGCCCTCGGTGATGGTGATGCCGGCGAACACGGCGCCCTGCACCATCACCGGGTTGGTCACCCCGAAGATGAACGCTTTCGGCGCGATTTTCTTCCATTGCAGGTCGTAAAACGCCCAGCCCGCGGCGATGCCGCCCTTGGCGGTGGGGAAGAAGCACACCCGGTCCCTGATGTTCTCGCCTTCCAGGCTGTGGCCCGCCTTGGTGATGACGCCGCTCCAGCGATCGAGGTCGTAGCGCGGCGAGAAGCCCTCCTCGGAGAGCAGCGCCAGCCCCTCGACCGGCGGGCCGAAGGCGCGCGCCACGCGCAGGCGCGCCGAGCTCACCGCAGCACCCCCGTGCAAGCGATGTCGACGCAGTCGCGGGTGCGCCGCAGGATGGTGTTGAAGCGGTGTGCGCCAATGATGTTCACGATCTTCGCCGAGTTGGACACCAGGTTGCTCCAGCGGTTCGCCACGCGCATCGGCGAGAGGTTCTGCAGGATGTAGAAGCACACGCCTTCCAGGATCGTGACGCCGGCGTCTTCCAGAGCCTTGGCGTAGCCCAGGGCGCGTGCCTGCGCGAGCACCCCGCGGTTGGTGGTGACGAAGCAGCTCGTGTCCTCCTGCACGCGGCGCCCGCCGAAGAACGCGGCGAGCTGCTTCATCTCGAGCAGCGACTGCTGCGGCCCCGAGAACACCACGAGGCGCGCGTCGCCCCCGCCCAGGCCGTAGCCCGCGTAGACGCGCTCGAGGTCGGCCGCGTCGATCACGAGCCGCTCGGCGGGCGTGCGCCACCCGAGCGCGGCCTCGAGCGTCGGCGCCTCGGGCGTCGCGCCGACGAAGTGGAACATCCCCATCGAGCCATAACTCGCCAGCGCCGCGCCCAGGTGCTTCAGCTCGTCCGCGGTGGGCGTGCGGTGAAAGCCGTGGAACACCGGCACCGAGAAGTAGCTCTGGTGCGGCTCGCCCACGAGCTTGCCCACCGCGCCCCAGTCGGCGAGGTCGTCCAGGCGCGCGCGCAGCTCCACCGTGAACGCGCCGCGGCGATGCTCGTCGAGGTGAAAGCCGTACTCGGGCGTGCGCCCGGTGAGCGCCGCGGCCAGCGCCGCCGGGCCCGACTCGAAGTTGCTGCGCGCGCCGAAGACCGAGTTGGCGTAGATCACGGTGCCGGTATCGCCCCAGGCCACGTGCTCGCCGAAATGCGGCTGGTAGACCGTCTGGTAGTTGATGCAGGTATCGGTGGTCACCACGTCCATGCGCCGCAGGCAGGCGATCAGCTCGCGCTCCTTGGCGACTTCGCCCGCATCCTGCCCGAGGCGCCCGCAGTGCGCGAAATCGATGCAGCGCGCGTTGGTGGTGGTGGCCACGGTGCAGCACGCGCCGCGCGCCTCCGTGTCCTTCAGCCACGCCAGGCCGCCGTCGCCCATCACCTCGATGTCGCCCATCATGTGGACGTTGGTGACCGGGACGAAGCGCTTCGCGCCCCAGAACTCACCCACCTTGACCTGGTACTCGAGCGCGCGGCGCGCGCCTTCGCCGCGCCCACCGCCGAGGATGGCGCGCTCTTCGGCGGACAGCTCCACTATTCCCCCTTGCCGGAGTTCGGGCTGAAGTACTTCTCGTACTTGCCGGGGACTTCCTTCCAGTCATCCGCGTCGGGGGGTGGCGTGCCCTTGCGGGTGATGTTGGGCCACTTCACCGAGAACTCGGTGTTGAGCTTCAGCCACTTCTCGGACTTCGGGTCGGAGTCCGCCAGGATCGCCTTGGGTGGGCACTCGGGCTCGCACACGCCGCAATCGATGCACTCGTCGGGGTGGATGACCACCATGTTCTCGCCCTCGTAGAAGCAGTCCACGGGGCAGACTTCGATGCAGTCCATGTGCTTGCACTTGATGCAGTCTTCGGTGACGACGTAGGTCATGGGGCGCGATTATGTCATCTTCAGGCATCGACGATGAACTGGAAGGCTGCCGTCTTGCCGTCCGCGCGCTGCGCCATCGCCACCACGAGCTCGGGCCGCCACAGTCCGTCGCGCGCATCGCCCGGAAAGTAGAGCTGCGTGGTGAGGATGCGCCGTCCCGGCGCCTGCACCTTGACGTGGATGTGACGCGCGCGACCGGGATAAATTGCAGGAAAGATCGTTTCGAGCCGGAAGCGCCCATCGGCGTCGGCATAGAGGTGGCCGCGGTAGCGAAAGCCCACGTTGTCGTATTCGCCTTTTTCATCGCAATGCCAGAAATCGAGCAGCGCGCGGGCCACCGGTCGGCACTGCGGCGATACGACCCGGCCGCTCAGCACCAGCCGTTGCGCCTTCGCGCCCGGCTCGAGGAGCGAGCTGCGCTGCGGCGTGTCCGGCGTATAGAAAGGTCCTTCGGTCTGGCGGGGCGTCAGCCCCGCCTGCGGACCGCAGGCGGGAGTCAGCGCAAGGTCCTGCGCGCCGGCAGCGCGCGCCAGGGGCAGCGCGGCGGCGGCACCCAACAAGCGACGCCTTGTCATGGAAGTCATGGATCAGCCTTTCACGCAGATGATCTGCTTGAGCGTGTGTAGGACCTCCACGAGGTCGTTCTGGTTCGCCATGACCTCGTCGATATCCTTGTAGGCGCTGGGGATCTCGTCCAGCACCCCCTTGTCCTTGCGGCAGACCACGCCCGCGGTCTGCTGCGCCAGATCGGCCACCGTGTACTGCTTCTCGGCCTGCGTGCGGCTCATGCGCCTGCCCGCCCCATGCGCGCAGGACTGCAGCGCCTCGGCCGAGCCCTTGCCGCGCACGATGTAGCTCCTCGTTCCCATGCTGCCCGGGATGATGCCGAGGTCGCCCTCGCGCGCGCGGATGGCGCCTTTGCGCGTCACCCAGACGCTCTCGCCATAGTGCGTCTCGCGCTCGACGTAGTTGTGGTGGCAGTTGACCGCCTCGGAGGCGACGTCGAACGCGGGCAGATGGCGGTGCAGCGCGGCGAGCACCCGATCCATCATCTCGGCGCGGTTGGCGCGCGCGTAGTCCTGCGCCCAGCCCACCGCCTGCACGTAGTCGTCGAAGTGCCGCGCGCCCTCGGGGAAATACGCGAGGTCGCGCTCGGGCAGCTGAAGCTGATGGCGCTCGGCGTCCTGCTTGGCCAGCGCGATGAAATAGGTGCCGATGGCGTTGCCGATGCCGCGGCTGCCCGAGTGCAGCATCACCCAGACGCGCTGCGACTCGTCCAGGCACACCTCGATGAAATGGTTGCCGCCGCCGAGCGTGCCGAGCTGGCGCGTCCAGTCGGCCTTCTTGCCGACGCGCTTCTGTACCCCGGGGTGCTTCTCCAGGATCGCGCGCAGGCCGCGCTTGAAGGGCTTCGCGGCGTCCGGGCGCGCGTCGCGCTCGTCGTGCTGCTCGAAGCCCACGGGCACGTCGCGGGAGATCTGCGCGAATACCTTCTTCAGCGACGCTTCCTCGATCTCGTTGGCAGTGAGCGACAAGCGCGCGGCGATCATGCCGCAGCCGATGTCCACGCCCACCGCGGCCGGGATGATGGCGCGCAACGTAGGGATCACCGAGCCCACGGTGGCGCCGATGCCGTGGTGCACGTCGGGCATCGCCGCGACGTGATGGTGCACGATCGGGAGCCGCGAGATGTTGACGAGCTGGCGGCGCGCGCTCTCCTCGATCCGGTCGGTATAGACCTTGACGGGAACGCGCCCTTCGCGGATTTCCTGCAGGACCGGCATAGGCCGATCTTAGACCACGAACGGCTGCATTTTCTCCCGCAGATCCATGGGAATCGGCAACGCGCGCTGGGTATCGAGGGACATCATCGCCACCTTGTGCCGGGCGCGGAACTTCTCCTCGCCGGCCACGCGGCCGGTGACCTCGAACTCGATCGAGCTGCGGCCGAGCTTCGCGATCGCGAGCTCCAGCTCGAGCCGGTCGCCGAGGCGGCAGGGCTTG
>CAZAEG010000365.1:0-7630 GCA_964484035.1 uncultured Enterobacteriaceae bacterium
AAAGGTCCGCCGACCCGCTGCGGGCCTACTTCAGCGAGGCGGCGCTCATCCGCTACCGGGTGCTCATCGAGCTGGAATGGCTGAAGGCCCTGGCCGCGGAGCGGCGCATCCGCGAGCTGAAACCCTTCTCCCGCGCCACGCGCCTCGCGCTCGAGCGGCTGGTCGCGGGCTTTGCGGAGAAGGACGCCACGCACATCAAGAACATCGAGGCCGAGACCAACCACGACGTCAAGTCGATCGAGTACTGGCTGAAGGGCAGGCTGGCGAGAAACGCCGAGGTGCAGCGCTCGCTCGAGTTCATCCACTTCGCCTGCACCTCGGAAGACATCAACAATCTCGCCTACGCGCTGATGCTGGCGCAGTCGCGCGATCGCGTGCTGCTGCCGCGCCTCGACCAGCTGATCGTCGCGCTGCGCGCGCTGGCCCGGCGCCACGCGGCGCGGTCGATGCTCTCGCGCACGCACGGCCAGCCGGCGTCGCCCTCGACGCTGGGCAAGGAGATGGCCAACTTCGCGCATCGCCTGGTGCGCGCGCGCGCGGCCATCGAGCGCGTGGCGCTCCTCGGCAAGATGAACGGCGCCGTGGGCAACTACAACGCGCACGCCGCCGCCTACCCGGGCTTTCCCTGGGAGGCGTTCTGCCGGCGCTTCGTCGAGCGTCTCGGCCTGCAGTTCAACCCCTACACCACGCAGATCGAGCCGCACGATTCGACCGCGGAACTGTTCGACGCCTACGCGCGCGCCAATACGGTGCTCCTGGACCTCGACCGCGACCTGTGGGGCTACGTTTCGCTGGGCTACTTCCGCCAGAAGCCGAAGAAGGGGGAGGTCGGATCCTCGACCATGCCGCACAAGGTCAACCCGATCGACTTCGAGAACTCGGAAGGCAACGTCGGCATCGCCAACGCGCTGCTCCGGCATCTTGCCGACAAGCTGCCGGTGTCGCGCTGGCAACGCGACCTCTCGGACTCCACGGCGCTGCGCAACGCGGGCGTGGCGCTCGGGCACACGCTGCTCGCCTACGGCGCGTGCCTGAGGGGCCTGGGCAAGCTCGAGGCCGATGCGGGCCGCATCGCCGAAGACCTTGAGGCGAATTGGGAAGTGCTGGCCGAGCCGGTGCAGCAGGTGATGCGCAAGCACGGCGTGCCGGAGGCCTACGAGAAGCTGAAGGCGCTCACGCGCGGCAAGCGGCTCGACCGGCGCCAGCTCGCGGCATTCGTGCGCGCGCTGCCGATCCCGGCGGCGGCGAAGAAGCGCCTGCTCGCCCTGACCCCCGCCGGCTACACCGGCCTCGCCGCCGATCTCGCCAGGCGCGTCTAGCTAGACCACCGCGCCCTCGTGCTCGTCGCGGCCGGCTTTCTTCAGCGGCTTGACGAACTGCGCCCGGTCCACGCCCAGCCACATGACCAGGGGGCTGGCGACCAGCACCGAGGAGTAGATGCCGAACAGGATGCCGATGGTGAGCGCGAGCGCGAAATAGTGCAGCGCCGGGCCGCCGAAGATGAGCATCGTCGTCACCATCGCCTGCGTGCTGCCGTGGGTGATGATGGTGCGCGATATGGTCGCCGTGATCGCCGTGTCGATGACCTCGGGCACGCTGGCCCGGCGCAGCTTGCGAAAGGTCTCGCGCACGCGGTCGAACACCACCACCGATTCGTTCACCGAGTAGCCCAGCACCGCGAGCACCGCGGCGAGCACCGGCAGCGAGAACTCCCACTGGAAGTACGCGAAGAAGCCCAGGATGATGACCACGTCGTGCAGGTTGGCGATGATCGCCGACAGGCCGAAGCGCCACTCGAAGCGCATCCACAGATAGAGCACGATGCCCACCGCGGTGACCAGCAGGGCGAGCGCGCCGTATTCGGCGAGCTCCTCGCCGACCTGCGGCCCGACGTACTCGACGCGCCGCAGCTCCACCGCGCCGTCGCCGGTGCGCAGCACGCCCAGCACCTTCTCCGACAGGTCGGCGCTCGACTGGCTCTTGTCGACGTGCATGCGGATGAGTACCTCGCGCGAGGAGCCGAAGTTCTGCACCTCCGCCCTGTAGCCCGCGTCCTCCAGCTTCTGGCGCACCGCGTCCACGTCCGCGGACTGCTGGTAGCCCACTTCGAGCAGCGTGCCGCCGGTGAACTCGATGGAGAAGTTCAGTCCGCGCGTGGCAAGGAAGAACACGGCGAGCAGGAACGTGACCACGGAGATGACGTTGAACACGAGCGCGTGCCGCATGAACGGGATGGTGCGCCGGATCTTGAAGAATTCCATGGCTCAGCTCACTTCCATGCCGTATCGCCGATCATCAACCGCTGCACCTTACGCCGGTGGCCGTACACGAGGTTGACCATGGCGCGCGACACCACCACCGCGGAGAAAATCGAGGTCAGGATGCCCAGGCAATGCACCACCGCGAAGCCGCGCACCGGCCCCGAGCCGAAGATGAGCAGCGACAGCCCGGCGATGAGCGTGGTGATGTTGGAATCGAGAATCGTGCCCCAGGCGCGCTCGTAGCCGGCGGCGATCGCCGCCTGCGGCGTGGCGCCGCCGCGAATCTCCTCGCGGATCCTCTCGTTGATCAGCACGTTGGCGTCGATGGCCATACCCAGGGTGAGGGCGATTGCCGCGATGCCCGGCAGGGTGAGCGTGGCCTGCAGCAGCGACAGCAGCGCCACGAGGAAAAGCAGGTTGATGGCGAGGGCCACCGACGAAATCACGCCGAACACCGCGTAGTACACCGACATGAAGACGATGATGGCGACAAAGCCCCAGCGCGTGGCGTTGAAGCCTTTCTCGATGTTGTCGCGCCCTAGGCTCGGGCCGACGGTGCGCTCCTCGATGATCTCCATGGGCGCGGCGAGCGACCCGGCGCGCAGCAGCAGCGCGATGTCGTTCGCTTCCACCGTGCTCATGCGCCCCGAGATCTGCACGCGGCCGCCGCCGATCTCGGTGCGGATCACGGGCGCCGTCACGACCTCGCCCTTGCCGCGCTCGAACAGCAGGATCGCCATGCGCTTGCCGACGTTCTCGCGCGTCACCTCCTTGAAGATGCGCGCGCCGGCGCCGTCCAGCGTGAGGTGCACCGCGGGCTCGTTGGTCTGCGAGTCGAACCCGGGCTGCGCGTCGGTGAGCCGGTCGCCGGTGAGCACCACCTGCTTCTTCACCAGCAGCGGCGCGCCGTTCCTTTCCACGTAGTACTCGGTGCCGAACGGCACGTCGCCGCGCGCCGCCGCCGCGAGCAGGTCCGGCGTCATCTTTTCCTCGTCGATCATGCGGATCTCGAGCGTGGCGGTGCGGCCGAGGATGTCCTTCGCCTTGGCCGTGTCCTGCACGCCGGGAAGCTGCACCACGATCCGGTCCGCGCCCTGCTGCTGGATGATGGGCTCGGCCACGCCGAGCTCGTTGATGCGGTTGTGCAAGGTGGTGATGTTCTGTTTCAGCGCGTACTCCTGCGTGCGCTTTGCGGCCTCGGGCTTGAGCGTGGCGACGACAAGGAATTCGCTCCCAGCGTCGCGCTCCGCGAGCGTCAGGTCGCCGGCAGCGGCGGCGAGGACGTCGCGTGCCTGGTCGCGGGCCGCCGCCTCGCGGAAGCGCACACGCAGCGTCTGCCCCTCGCGCGTCACGCCACCGTGGCGGATCGATTTTTCGCGCAGCAGCGAGCGGATGTCCCCGGTCAGGCTTTCCAGGCGCTTGGTGAGCGCCGCCGCCATGTCCACCTGCAGGAGGAAATGCACGCCGCCGCGCAGATCGAGCCCGAGGTACATGGGCAGTGCGCCCAGCGCGGTCAGCCAGCGCGGCGAGGACGGCAGCAGGTTCAGCGCGACGACGTAGCCCGGATTCTGCGGATCGTCATTGAGCGCCTTGTCGACGACGTCTTTCGCCTTCAGCTGCGTGTCGGTGTCGCCGAAGCGCACGCGCACGCTGCCCGCGTCGAGTAGCGCCCCAGTGTAGCCTATGCCCGCCTGCGTCAGGGCGCTCTCGACGCGCTGCAGCAGCGCCGGGTCCACTCTGACCGCGGACCTGAGGCTCGAGACCTGGACCGCGGGCGACTCGCCGAAGAAGTTCGGCAGCGTGTAGAAGAACGCCACGGCCACGCACAGCGCGACCAGCGCGTACTTCCAGACCGGGAAGCGGTTCACTCCGGGGCTATTGGAGGGTCTTCATCGTGCCCTTGGGCAGCAGGGTCTGCACCGCCGTCCGTTGCACGCTGATCTCGGTGTTGGGCGCGATCTCCAGGCTGACGTAGGCGTCGCCCATCTTGCTGATGCGCCCCACCACGCCGCCGGCGGTGATCACCTCGTCGCCCTTCTGCAGCGCCTCGACCATCTGCTTGTGCTCCTTGGCGCGCTTCATCTGCGGGCGGATCATGAGGAAGTACAGCAGCACGAACATCAGGACGATGGGCAGCAGGCCCACGAACCCCGGATCGCCGCCGCCGGCGGCCTGTGCGTATGCGTTGGAGATCATCGCTGCGGACTCGCTGGAAAAGGGCGCGAATTATAGCAGCAGCCTGCGCTCCTCCAGAAGGCGCGCGGCGGCCGGCGCGAGGCGCGCGCCCTCGATGGCGTCGCGCAGCTCGCGCATCAGCGTCTGGTAGTAGTGCAGGTTGTGCAGGGTGTTCAGGCGCGCGCCGAGGATCTCGTTGGCCTTCTGCAGGTGGTGCAGGTAGGCGCGCGTGAAGTGCCGGCAGGCGTAGCAGGCGCAGGATTCGTCGAGCGCGCGCGTGTCGTCGCGCCAGCGCGCGTTGCGGATCTTGACGTCGCCGCGGCGCGTGTAGAGCCAGCCGTTGCGCGCGTTGCGCGTCGGCAGCACGCAGTCGAACAGATCGATCCCCGCCGCCACCGCCTGGATGATGTCCTCGGGCGTGCCCATGCCCATCAGGTAGCGCGGGCGCTCGGCCGGCAGCCGCGGGGCGGTGTGCGCCAGCACGCGCTCGCGCGCTTGCCGCGGTTCGCCGACCGCGAGGCCGCCGATGGCATAGCCGTCGAAGCCGATGCGCGTCAGCCCCTCGAGGCACGTGTCGCGCAGGTCCTCGTAGACGCCGCCCTGCACGATGCCGAACAGGGCATTGCGGGAACCCGCGAACGCCGCCTTGGCGCGCTCGGCCCAGCGCAGGCTGAGCAGCATCGATTTCTCGGCCTGCCGGTGCGTCGCCGGGTGGGGCGTGCAATCGTCGAACACCATGGCGATGTCGGAATCGAGCGCGCGCTGCACGCGCATGGATTCCTCGGGCGTCAGCAGCAGCCGATCGCCATTGATGAGGGAGACGAACTGCACGCCGTGCTCGCCGATCTTGCGCAGCGCGCCCAGGCTGAATACCTGGAACCCGCCCGAGTCGGTGAGGATGGGGCCGTCCCAGCCCATGAAGCCGTGCAGGCCGCCGTGCCTCGCGACGACCTCGACGCCGGGGCGCAGCCACAGGTGGAACGTGTTGCCGAGCACGATCTGCGCTCCGACTTCGCGCAGCTCGGCCGGCGACATTGCCTTCACCGTGCCGTAAGTGCCGACGGGCATGAAGGCGGGCGTGTCGACGGTGCCGTGGGCGAGCTCAAGCCGGCCGCGCCGCGCGGCGCCGTCGCGGTGGCTCACGGCGAACTTCACGCTGCCCCTTCGATGAGCATCGCGTCGCCGTAGGAGAAGAAGCGGTAGCGCTGCGCGATGGCGTGCGCATAGGCGCGGCGCACGTTCTCCAGCCCCGCGAACGCCGCCACCAGCATGAGCAGGCTCGAGCGCGGCAGGTGGAAGTTGGTGAGCAGGCGCCGCACCACGCGAAAGCGAAAGCCGGGGATCACGAACAGCTCGGTTTCGCCCGCGGCCGCGCCGCTGAGCGCCGCGCTCTCCAGGGCGCGCAGCGTCGTCGTCCCCACCGCCAGCACGCGGCGCCCGGCGATCGCCTGCAGCGTGGCCGCCGGCACCTCGTAGCGCTCCTTGTGCATGCGGTGCGCTTCGACCTGCTCGACGCGCACCGGCTGGAAGGTGCCGGCGCCCACGTGCAGCGTCACCTGCGCGATGCGCGCGCCGCGCGCCGCGATGCGCGCGAGCAGGGCGGCGTCGAAATGCAGCCCCGCGGTGGGCGCGGCCACGGCGCCGGGCCGCGATGCATACACCGTCTGGTAGCGCTCGGTGTCGGCGGCGTCCGGCGCGTGCGTGATGTAGGGCGGCAGCGGCACGGCGCCGCAGCGCTCGAGCACGGCGAGCACGTCCTGGGCGAAGCGCACCCGGTACAGGTCGGTCTCGCGCCCCACGACCGTGACGCGCGCGCCGTCACCCACCACCAGCTCGGCGCCGGCGCGCGGCGCATGGCTGGAGCGGATGAGGGCCAGCGCCTCGCGCGCGCCCGTCACGCGCTCGACGAACAGCTCGATCCGCCCGCCGCTCGCCTTGCGGCCCGCGAGGCGCGCCTTCACGACGCGCGTGTCGTTTAGCACCAGCGCATCGCGCGCGTCGACCAGCGCCGGCAGGTCGGCGAACGCGAGATCCTGCAGCTGGCCGCTCGCCGCGTCGAGGTGCAGCAGGCGGCTCGCCGTGCGCTCGGGCGAGGGGCGCTGCGCGACGAGCTCGGCGGGCAGCGCATAGTCGAACTCCGAGACGCGCATGGCGCGGCATTATAGAGTTCTATAATGCCGGCCTTTCGCGCCGGAATGGCGGAACCGGTAGACGCAGCGGACTCAAAATCCGCCGGTGGCGACACCATGAGAGTTCGAGTCTCTCTTCCGGCACTAGCGGCGGCCCGCCGCCGCGGCGCCGCATCACGCTTTCTTGCTTTCTGGTCAGTCCCTTAGCTGGACATCGGCCGGCGCCAAGGGTAGTCTTGCCGGCAATTTCTGGCATAGGAAAAGCATGGCGAAGGCGCAGGTCCTCGTGATGCCGGCGGCCCGCAACACGGCGATGGTCGTCGACGACCAGTCGACCGGCCGCGCCATCCTCGAGCAGGTGGTGCGCTCGCTCGACGAGCGCGTCTCGGTCGAGGGGTTCGGGCGGCCCGTGGACGCGGTGGTCTGGGCGACCCGGCACGTCGCCGACCTCGTGCTGATCGACTACATGATGCCGGACATGAACGGCATCGAGCTCGCCAAGCGCCTGCGCGCGCTGCCCGGCTACGAGCATGTGCCGATCATGATGGTCACGGCGCATGACGACCGCAAGGTGCGCTACGACGCGCTCGATGCCGGCGTCACCGATTTCCTCATCAAGCCGGTAGATGCGCGCGAGTGCATGGCGCGCTGCCGCAACCTGCTGACGTTGCGCCGCCAGCACCTGGCGCTGGAGGACCGGCGGCGCCTGCTCGAGGGCATGGTGGACGACGCCACGCGCGAAGTGCGCGATCGCGAGAAGGAGACGCTGATGCGCCTGGCGCGCGCCGGCGAGTTTCGCGACGAGGAGACGGGCTACCACCTGGTGCGCATGGCGCGCTACTCGCGCCTCATCGCCGACACCATCGGCCTGGAGCGTGACGAGGCGGAATCCATCGAGCTTGCCGCGCCGCTGCACGACATCGGCAAGATCGGCATACCGGACCAGATCCTGCTCAAGTCGGGCCGCTTGGACGACGCGGAGTCGAAGGTCATGCGCCGCCACCCGCTCATCGGCCACGAGATCCTCAAGGGCAGCGCCTCCAAGTACGTGCGCATGGGCTCGCT
>CAZAEG010000366.1:0-2680 GCA_964484035.1 uncultured Enterobacteriaceae bacterium
CGGCGCATCTTCCGCATGGCGCCGCTGCACCACCACTACGAGCTGGAAGGCTGGAAGGAATCGCAGGTGGTGGTGCGCTTCTGGATCATCACCATGATGCTCGTGCTGTTCGGGCTGTCCACGCTGAAGCTGCGCTGAAGCATGTCGATGCGCGAGCCCCTCGTCAACCTGCTGCCGCGCACCCGACCGGTGCCCCTCGCCGGGCGGCGCGTGCTGGTGCTGGGCCTGGGCGATACCGGGCTCGCGGTGGCGCGCTGGGTCGAGCGCCAGGGCGGCGCGGTGCGCGTCGCCGACAGCCGCGCGGCGCCGCCGCGCGCGGCGGAGTTCCGCGGCGACCTGCGCACCGGGCCCTTCGGCGCGGCCCTGCTCGAGGGCGTGGACCTGGTGTGCATCAGCCCGGGCCTGTCGCTGCAGGAAGAGATCGTGCGCATCGCGCTCGGGCGCGGCATCCCGGTGCTGGGCGAGATCGAGCTCTTCGCCTGGCACGTGCGCGCGCATAACGGCACGCGCGTACTCGCGGTCACCGGCACCAACGGCAAGACCACGGTCACGGCGCTCACCGGCCACCTGCTGCGCGCCGCGGGCCTCGACGTGGAAGTCGCCGGCAACATCGGCCCGCCCGCGCTGCAGGCGCTCGCCGCGCGCGCGCGGCCGCCCGCGGCCTGGGTGCTCGAGCTCTCCAGCTACCAGCTCGAGACCGCCTGGTCGCTCGAGCCCGAGGCGGCGGCGCTGCTCAACGTGAGCGAGGACCACCTCGACCGCTATGCGGGCATCGACGACTACGCGGCAGCCAAGGCACGCATCTTCATCGGTCAGGGCGTGCAGGTGCTGAACCGCGACAGCTGGCGCTCGCTCGCCATGGGACAGCCCAGCCGCCGGCGCATCACCTTCGGGCTCGACGCGCCGCGCTCGGAGGAGGACTTCGGCGTCGTCGACGGGGTGCTGCACGAGGGCTCGCGCGCGCTCCTGCCCGTGGCGCAGCTGCAGATCCACGGCGCGCACAACGCGGCCAATGCCCTTGCCGCCTGCGCGTTGGCGCGCACGCTCGACGTGCCGCGCGAGGCGCTCGCCGCGGGCCTGGCGAGCTTCCGCGGCTTGCCGCACCGGCTGCAGCGCGTCGCCTTGCGCCGCGGCGTGGCCTGGTTCGACGACTCCAAGGGCACGAACGTGGGCGCGGCGCTGGCCGCGCTGCGCGGGCTGGGCCGTCCGGCCGTGCTGATCGCCGGCGGCGACGGCAAGGGCCAGGACTTCGCGCCGCTCGCGCCGGCCGTGGCCGCGCACGCGCACGCCGTGCTGCTCATCGGCCGCGACGCGGCGCTTCTCGAGCGCGCGCTCGCGGCGAGCGGCGTGCCGCTCGAGCGCTGCGCCAGCCTCGAGGCAGCGGTGGCGCGCGCCGCGGCACTCGCGCGGGAGGGCGACGCGGTGCTGCTGTCGCCCGCCTGCGCCAGCTTCGACATGTTCCGCGACTATCGGCAGCGCGGCGCAGCGTTCGCCGCCGCGGTCGCGGCGCTGGGGGAATGAGGTGAGCGCGACCTACGTCTTCGCCAAGGACGCCGCCGCGCCCGAGTACGACCGCTCGCTCGCCTGGGCGGTGCTGCTGCTGATGGCGATCGGCATGGTCATGGTGTACTCGGCGTCCATCGCCATCGCGGAAGCGAGCCGCTTTACCGGCGCCAACGCGGCCTATTACCTGATGCGCCACACGGTCTTCCTGGGCGCCGCACTCGCCGCCGCCATCGCGGTGTTCCTCCTGCCGGTGCGCTTCTGGCAGAAATGCTCGCCGCTCGCGTTTCTTGCCTGCTTGGTGCTGCTCGTGCTGGTGCTGCTGCCGGGCATCGGGCGCGAGGTGAACGGTGCGCGCCGCTGGCTCGACCTTGGCGCGATCACGGTGCAGCCCTCCGAGCTGGTGAAGCTCGCCGCCGTGCTCTACGCGGCCGACTACACGGTGCGCAAGCACGCGGTGCTGAAGAGCTTCCGCCGCGGGCTGCTGCCGATGCTCGGGGTGATGATGTTCGTGTCGTGGTTGCTGCTGCGCGAGCCCGACTTCGGCGCGCTGGTGGTGATTGCCGTGACCGCGTTCGGCATCCTCTTCCTCGGCGGCATGAACGGTCGGCACTTCGCCGCGCTCGTGGCGATGCTCGCGCTCGGCTTCGCGCTGCTCGTGCTCACCTCCGAATACCGCATGCAGCGCATCTTCGGCTTCATGGATCCGTGGACCGACCCCTTCGGCCGCGGCTACCAGCTGTCGCACGCGCTGATCGCCTTCGGCCGCGGCGAGTTCCTCGGCGTGGGCCTGGGCGCGAGCGTCGAGAAGCTCCATTACCTGCCCGAGGCGCACACCGACTTCCTGCTTGCGGTCGTCGCCGAGGAGCTCGGCCTCGCCGGCGTGGCGCTCGTGATCGGCGCTTTCGTCTGGATCGTGGCGCGCGCCTTCGCCATCGGCCGGCAGGCGGCGCAACGCGAGCGGCACTTCGCGGCGCTTGCGGCGCAGGGCATCGGCGTGTGGCTCGGCTTCCAGGCGCTGGTGAGCATGGGCGTCAACATGGGCCTGCTGCCCACCAAGGGGCTCACGCTGCCGCTCATGAGCTACGGCGGCTCGGGGCTGCTCGCCAATTTCGTCGCGCTTGCGATCCTGCTGCGCATCGACTGGGAGAACCGGCAGCTCGCCAGGGGGCTGCAT
>CAZAEG010000367.1:0-2806 GCA_964484035.1 uncultured Enterobacteriaceae bacterium
CAAGGCGCTCGCCCGGTCGATCGCCTCCTCCAGCGTGTCGCCGCCGAACTCGATCAGCAGCCAGGCGCGGCCCTCGGGCAGCAGCCCGAGGTCATCGAGCCTGAGCCGGCGCTCGCGCAGCCCGCCGACGATCGGCTCGTCGAGGCCCTCGCAGGCGATGGGGCCCCGGGCGAGGATCTCCGGCACCGCGTCGCCCGCCGCGAAGATGTCGGCATAGCCTTGCACCAGCAGCAGCCGGTGGCGCGGGCTCTTCACCAGCGTGGCCTTCGCCTGCAGCGTGAGCGCGCAGGTGCCTTCCGAGCCCACCAGCGCGCGCGCGACGTTGAAGCCGTTCTCGGGCAGGAGCTGGTCGAGGTTGTAGCCCGAGACGCGGCGCTTGATCTTCGGGAAGCCGGCGCGGATCAGATCGCCGTAGCGATCGGCGAGCATCTTCAGGCCGCGGGTGATCTCGGCCTGGCGGTCGTTGCGCGCCAGGATCCTCTGCAGCTCGGCGTCGTCCGTGGGCCCGCACCAGAAGCGCGCGCCGTCGTAGGTCGCCACTTCCAGGGCCTCGATGTTCTCGACCGTCTTCCCCGCCATCACCGAGTGCGCGCCGCAGGAATTGTTGCCGATCATGCCGCCGAGCGTGCAGCGGCTGTGGGTGGCGGGGTCGGGGCCGAAGACGAGGCCGTGGGCCGCCGCGGCGGCGCTCAGGCTGTCGCACACCACGCCCGGCTCCACGAGCGCGCTGCGTGCCGCGGCGTCGATCGAGAGCACCCGGTCCATGTACTTCGAGCAGTCGATCACCACTGCGACGTTCACGCTCTGGCCGCACATCGAGGTGCCTCCGCCGCGCGCGAGCACCGGCGCGCCGTGCGCGCGGCACGCGGCGAGCACGGCCATCACGTCCTCGGCCGAGCGCGGCAGCACCACGCCGATCGGCACCTGGCGGTAGTTGGAGGCTTCCGAGGCGTAGGCGGCGCGCGCGCCCGCGTCGAAGCGCACCTCGCCCGCGACCGCAGCCGCGAGCGCGGCCTGCAATTCCTTCATGCCGCCAGTGTAGCGGGGTCGAGCGACTGGATCACGGGCGGAATCGGGCAGTCGAGCGTCGCCGCGATCGCGCGCACCAGCTCCATTTCCGCCAAGCGAAACGGGCCGTCGGCCGCCGCGGTCTCGACGCAGGCCTTGAGCACGCGCGGCTTCTGGAACGGCTGCAGGTGCCGCAGGCGCTCGAGCGACTCCTGGACGCGCGCGCCGGTGAGCTCGCCCACCGGCAGCGGACCGGGCAGCGCGACGCCCAGGATCGACTGGCCCCGGGCGTGGGAAACCTCCGTGTTTCCCTTCGAGACATGCGCGATGAGCGAGATCACCGCGTTGGCGTCCTCGGCCACGTCTTCCACCTGCTTGAACCGCGTCGGGATCGGCTTGCCCGCGCCTTCGCGCAGGCGCTGGCGCAGCAGCGTCGCCTGCACGAATTCGCCCAACGTCATTCGCTGGTCGGCTTCGACCAGCGCCTGCACCGTGGCGAGGAAGACGTCGCGCCGCTTCTGCGGCCATCGCTTGAGCGTCGGCAGCGCGAGCTCGACGAGCAGCAGGAACTGGCGCCGGCCGGCGCCCTGCAGCTCGAAGCGCGCCGCCGCGGCCTGCGCGGACTCGCCGCCGAGGAGTTGCAGCTGGCGCTCGCGCACCGGGCCCTCGCGCTCGAGGAGCAGCGCGCACATCACCTGCGCGGCGCCTTCGGGCGTCTGCAGGCGGCGCTTGACGGCGGGGGGCAGGCGCTCGAGCAGGCGCCGGGCGTGGTCCACGTGCTCGGGCCTGGGCGCTTCGACCAGCGCCGCCGCCGCGCCGATGCCGCCGAGGATCTTGACGACGTTGCCGGCCCCATCGAGCACGGCGACGCGGCCGTCGCTCGCGTAGTGCCCGGGCCGCGTGCGGCGATAGTCGTCGCGGTTGAAGCGCGGATGCACCCGGCGGATGCGCTCCGCGATCGGCGGGTGGGTCGGAAAGGACCACCAGTGCACCACCGCGGGAAGGAAGAACATGTGCGACAGCTCGTCCAGGTACAGCCCGCGCAGCGTGGTGCCCGCATGCAGCAGGGAGACCGCGTCGAGCGCGCCGGCGATGCCGTCGGGGTTGCGCGTGAACTGCACGCTGGCCGCGTCCGCCAGCAGCTCGCGCTGGCGCGATATTGCGGCCTTGATGGCCTCGGCGGCGAACGAGCCGGGAAAGCCGATGAAGGCGATCAGCGCGCCGAACACCGCGCTCACCGCCTCGCCGCCGACCTCCTCGCGGCTCTTGCCGCGCGCCTCCTGCGCCGCGCCGAACACCAGGCGCTCGCCGGCCTCGCCGAAGCAGGTCAGCCCGCCGAGCAGCCCGGCGAGCCGAACGTTCAGGGCCATGTCACCGTTGAGGATGTGGCTGAACTCGTGGCCCATCACGCCCTGCAGCTCGTCGCGCGTCAGCTTCTGCACCAGGCCGCGCGTGACGATGATCACCGCCTCGTTCGGCGTGTGCCCCGCGACCAGGGCGTTGATCGCGTCCTCGTACGGCAGGACGTACACCGGCGGCACGGCGATGCCCGACGCGATGGCCATTTCCTCGACGACATTGAGCAATCGCGTCTCCGGCGCGCTGGCGCGCCCGCGCTCCAGGTAGCGCGCCCCCAGCATGCGCGCCACGGCGAGCCCGCCCTCGTTCAGCTTCCAGATGCGCCACGCCGACACGCCCGCCACGACCGCGCCCACGATGGCCGAAACCCAGAGGTGAAAAGCGCCCGGCACGTGCAGGAGCGCGTGCAGGTAAGTGCTGACCAGGCCGCGCCAAACGA
>CAZAEG010000368.1:0-3547 GCA_964484035.1 uncultured Enterobacteriaceae bacterium
CTGCTCCACGCGTACGCCTACCTGGTCGCCCGAGACGCCCACTACCACGCCGCGGATCCACTCCGAGAGCGCGATGCCGACGGGCATCTCGCGGCACACGGCCTGGCCTTCCTTGCTCAGCGCCTTCATCGCCTCCTCCGCGTGCTTTCGTTGCGCGAGCATCATCGGCGTGGCGTAGCCGGCGATCTGGTCCTCCTTCCACGGCCCGCGATACACGTCGCCCGTGGGCCAGCGGTAGGTCCCCTCGCCGTGGCGCTTGTCGTCCACGTAGCCGCCCTCGTAGGTCTCACCGCGCCACGGCCCGCGGCCCCAGGTGTACTTGCCCTGGCCGTGCTTGCGGCCGTCGACGAAGCTGCCTTCGTAGCGATCGCCGTTCGGCCACGCCTTCACGCCGTGGCCGTGCTTCCTGCCGGCCTTGAAGCCGCCCTCGTAGGCGGCGATGCCGCTCGCGCGGCCCGCGCCTTCGGCGAGGCCGTTCAGGCAGGGGCCGGAATAGGAGGATTGCAGCTCGGGGTCGAGGACTTTGCAGCTTTGCCCTGCGGCGTTCGAGCAGGCGACGAGGCTCGCGGCAACGAGGAAGCGCCTGCAGTACAAATCGATCTCGTGTTTTTTGGCCGGATGAATCTCCCGGTCAAAAAACACGAGACCATGGAAGATCAAATCAAGGCACCGCGCAATCTCCCGGCCAAAAAACACGAGACCATGGGAAAAGCGGCGGAGGCACCGCAGTATTGTCATCGCCTGCGCGCAGTTAATAGCACCAAATGCGTAATGAGAAAAATGGTGACTGTCCCCATTTAAAAGTCCCACGCCACGGTTACGTTGTCCAGTCCCACGCCTATGCGGAGCGCGCCGCGGCGCGTTCGCGCGTCGCGGCGCGCCTCCCAGGCGATCGAGCCCAGCCAGTAGCCGAGCAGCGACCCCGCCACGGTGTCCGAGACCCAGTGCTCGCGGCTGCCGGCGCGCGCGGCGTTGGTGAGGGCGGCGAGTCCGTAGAGCCAGGGCATGCCGAATTCCCTGGCGTACGGGGTCACCGCGGCCCACATCACCGCCGCGTGGCGCGAGGGGAAGCTGTGCAAGCGCCGCTCCGAGGTGAAGGGCTCGAATTCGCTCGCGCCGAGGCCCTCCTCGGGCCGCGCGCGGCCCACCGTGCGCTTGAGGAGCTCGCTGCCCGCGATGGCGAGCGCGCCCGCTTCCAGCGCCGCCACGCCCGCCTCCGAGAGCCGCGGGCGCGACTCGTCGAGCGCGAAGACGCCCGAGAGGCCGAGCGCCGCCACCGGCAGCGCGTCGCCCCATTTCACGCCGCGCTCGAGCCACTTGTCGCCGGCGTGGCGGCGGGCGTAGCGCTCGAGCGGCTTGTCGAGCGCCGCGGCGGCGAGGACCAGCCCGGTGCCGAGCGCCAGGCCGTCCAACCAGCTCGCCTCGCTGCCCGCGCGGCCGATCGCGCGCGCGTCTTCGGCCACGAAGTCCGGCCAGCGCCGCGCGCCGAGCCCGGGCAGGTGGTAGTCGTCCTCCATGTCGCCGAAGCGCCTGAGGCCGTCGAGGTCGTGGCGGTCGAAGACGTTCCGCTCCATCAGGCGCGCGAGGTCGCCCGGCGAGACCACCATCTGGCCGACGTCGCGCGTCCAGGGCGCGAGCGACATGTTCGCCGTGGCGCGCGTGTCCTTGGTGAGCATGGCGTTCAGCGCCATCTGCATGAAGATGCCCTTGTCGTAGTACGGGCTGGCGGGCGTGCCCGGCGAGGTGATGTCGTTGCCGTTCGTGACCGTGTACCAGGCGCCCACTTCGAAGCCCGAGGCGAAGCGGCGCTTCAGCTCCACGCGCACGCCCTCATCCCTGGCGAGGAAGCGCCCCGCGCGCAGCGTCCCCGTGAGGCCGTAGGCCATGCGGTAGTGCAGCGAGGCGATGGCGGTGAGCGTCTTGTAGTCGCGGTAGCCCCAGCCGTCGAAGTCGCGCTGGCGCAGCGCATCCAGCGCGATGTCCGCCGCCCAGCCGCCGCCGGCGCCCAGGTACAGGAGCTGCCCGCCCGCGCCGGAGTACATCTCCTCGTAGACGCCGAGGGAAGCGCGCGCGTAGACGCGCTCGGCCGGGTGGTAGTACTGGTTGAACAGGGCCTTCAAGAGCTTCGCGTCGGTCGCGCCCAGGTACTGGGCGATGTCGGTGCGCACATGCGGCAGCAGGCTGTTCGAGGGCTGCGTCACGTCGCTCACGTTCTCCGCGATCGTCACCTTCGCCTCGCTGTTGAAGAACGTGCGCCGCCCGAGCGCGCGGTCCCAGGTGACGAGCGCCGAGAGGTCGAGCTTGAGCGCGCCGCTCGGGTCGTTGAAGAACCCCGAGAGGCTCGGGCGGATGCGAAAGCGCCCGCCGGCGAGCGCCGCGCGGTAGCCGAAGAGCTGCGGCGCCGTGTCCCGCACCACCACCGCCTCGGGGAGCGGCTCCGCGGCCACGGCGAGCGCCTGCTCGCGGTCGGCGTCGCGGTCCTGGTCGGCCGGCGCGGCGTAGGCGATGGCCACGGTCTGCGCGAGGCGCTCGCGCGTCGTCATGCCGTTGAAATAGCGCTGCAAGGCCTTCGCGTCGGCGAAGGTGTAGGTGGCGAAGGCGAGCGGCGGCTGCAGGTAGGTGACCTCGAGCTCGCGCACCTCGAGCGGCGCGAAGGAGAGCAGGGTGCGCGCCGCGCGGCCCACGGCGCGCGGCATCGAGGCGATGCGCGAGTTGGCGATCGAGGCGGCCAGATTGCCGTTTTCGTAGCGGGTGTGGATTTCCTCGAAGCCCTGCAGCTCCAGCGCGCGCCGCAGGCGCGCCTCGTGGCGCGGATCGTCGCGCCACTGCTGCTCCGTGGGGCGCGGGTTGAGCTTCGTATAGGGCGCGGGCTCGTTCACCTTCGGCACGAACTCGCGCTGCTGCAGCGGGATCGAGACCCAGGCGTTGAAGCCCGCCTCGCCGTGCGCGGCGTAGGCCTTCGCGCCCCAGGCCTGCTGGCGGTATTCGAGCGCGAGGGCGGCGCCCTTCTTCCGCTCGGCGATCCGCGCCTGCGCGGCGAAGTGGTCGTTCGGGTAGTCGAAGGCGTCGACCTCGGCGGCGATCGACCAGCGCGGCAAATTCGCGGGCTGCCAGCGCAGCCCCCCGAAGGCGCCGTCGATGCGGTCCCGGCCGTAGCCGAGCGTCAGGTCGAAATCGCCGAATCGTTTCGAGGCGACCGCGTAGTAGGCGCTGAAGAGCCCGGTGCCGCCGCCGATGTCGTGTCCGCCCACGGCGATCTGCGGCCACCACTCGCGCTCCTCCAGCAGGCGCAGCTTCGCGTCGAAGGTCTTGTCCTTGTAGTCGCCGTAGGCCGAGGGATCGGGCTCGTTCGGGAAAATGACCGGCACATACTGGATGCGCGTGTAGCGGAACGACGCTTCGAGCCACGGCATCGCAGTGAGGCTCGACCAGAGGGCGTGGTAGGGCCTGAGAAACGAGTACCCCGTGCGCCAGGTGCCCTCCGGCGAGAAGCGCGCGTCCGGCATGCTGACGAGGCCGCTCTGGCCGGTGGCGGAGGGCAGCGCGA
>CAZAEG010000369.1:0-27889 GCA_964484035.1 uncultured Enterobacteriaceae bacterium
TGGAGGCGGGAGTCGGAATCGAACCGGCGTCCACGGCTTTGCAGGCCGCTGCATGACCACTCTGCCATCCCGCCCCGGGAGGCGCTGGAAGCAGGAAAGGCCTGGCGGGCCGTCCCTAGCCTAATGAACTGGAGCGGGAGACGAGTCTCGAACTCGCGACCTCAACCTTGGCAAGGTTGCGCTCTACCAACTGAGCTACTCCCGCTTCTTGGGGCCGAGGATTATAGCTCATCCGCCCGCGTAGGGCAGCGCGCGGCGCAGGTAGACCAGCATGGAAATCACGGTGAGGACCGCCGCCACGTTGATGAGCACCGTGCCCAGCCAATGCGTGCTGACGCTGCCGAACAGGTCCTCCTGGTACAGCAGCAGCGGGATGGCGATCATCTGGCTCGCGGTCTTCACCTTGCCGACGAACGCGACTGCCACGCTCTTCGACTTGCCGATGCTCGCCATCCACTCGCGCAGCGCGGAGATGGCGATCTCGCGGCCGATGATAATCAGTGCGATGATCATTTCGACGCGGCCGAGCTGCACCAGAACGATGAGCGCGGTGGCAACGATCAGCTTGTCGGCGACCGGGTCGAGAAACGCGCCGAAGGCGGAGGTCTGATCGAGGGCCCGCGCCAGGTATCCGTCCAGCCAGTCGCTCAGCGCGGCAACGATGAAAGTACCGCAGGCGACGGTGTTCTTGCTGCCCATCGACAGCCAGTCCTCGGGGACGTAGTACAGGCCGATCAGCAGCGGGATCAGCAGAATGCGCAACCACGTCACCAGATTGGGCAGGTTGAGCGGCATCAGTGCAGCGCCTTGTGGATGCGTTCGGCGAGCGGTCGGCTGATGCCCGCGACTTGCATGAGCTCGTCCACCGCCGCCGCCTGCACCTCCCGCAGCCCGCCGAAATGGGCGAGCAGCCGCTGCCGGCGCTGCGCGCCGATGCCGGGAATCTGCGTCAGCGCCGAGGCGGTGCGCGTCCTGGCGCGCTGCGCCCGATGGCCGACGATCGCGAAGCGATGCGCCTCGTCGCGGATTTGCTGCACGAGGTGCAGCCCCGGGTGCGTCGGCGGCAAGCTGAGCGCCACGCCCTCAGCCTCGATCACCAGCTCCTCGAGTCCGGGCTTGCGCTCGGGGCCCTTGGCGACGCCCACGACGCACACGTCGTTCATGCCGAGCTCGGCGAGCACCGCGCGCGCGACGCCGGCCTGGCCCTTGCCCCCGTCCACCAGCACCAGGTCGGGCACCTTGCCGCCCTCGGTGCTCACGCGCTCGTAGCGGCGTGCCAGCACCTGCCGCATCGCCGCGTAGTCGTCCCCCGGGGCCGCGTCGCGCACGTTGAAGCGGCGGTACTCGGCTTTCTGCATCGCATGCCGATCGTACACGACGCAGGATGCCACCGTCGCCTCGCCCATCGTATGGCTGACATCGAAGCACTCGATTCGTTGCACGGATTCGGGAAGATGCAGCGCCTCGCGCAGCGCGGCCAGGCGCGTCTCCTGCGCGCTCTTCTCGCGTACGCGCTGCTGCAGCGCGAGCTGCGCGTTCTTCACCGCCATCTCCAGCCACACGCGGCGCTCACCCTGCGTCGGCACCACGACGTCGAACTCCACGGCATGGCTGGCCAGCACGAGCGGCGGCCTGGGCTGCTCGATGTAGTGCTGCTCCAGGAACGCCTGCAGCACCTCGGCGGGCGCGGCCGCATCGGCGTTCGACGGAAAGAATCTGCGGTCGCCGACGTGGCGGCCGCTGCGGATCATCGTCAGATTGACGCATGCCGCCGCCTCTTGCGCGACGCAGGCCACGACGTCGGCATCGACGCCGCGGTTCGATTCCACGTATTGGCGTGCCTGCACGCGCGACAGGGCCCGCACCTGGTCGCGGAATATCGCCGCCTGTTCGTAGTGCCGCGCGGCGGCGGCCGTCGCCATCCTGGCGCTCAGCTTGCGCACCACGTCGTCCTCGCGTCCGCGCAGGAACAGCGCCGCGTGCTCCGCGTCCTGCGCGTAGGCGCCCTCCCCGATCAGACCGGTGCACGGCGCCGTGCAGCGCCGGATCTGGTGCAGCAGGCATGGCCGCGAGCGATTGTCGAACACCGTATCCTCGCAGGTGCGCAGGCGAAACACGCGCTGCAGCAGCTGGATGCTCTCGCGCACGGCATAGGCATGCGGAAACGGGCCGAAGTACCGGTTGCGCGGGTCGCGCGCGCCGCGGTGAAAGCCCAGCCGCGGGAAGCGATGCGCCGTGATCATCAGGTAGGGGTACGACTTGTCATCGCGGAAAACGATGTTGTAGCGCGGCGCCAGGCCCTTGATGAGATTGTTCTCGAGCAGCAGCGCCTCGTCCTCTGAGCGCGTCACCGTGACCTCGACGCGCGCGAGTTGCGCGAGCATCATGCGGATGCGCGGACTGCCCGCGTTCTTCTGGAAATAGGAGGCGACGCGCTTCTTCAGATCGCGCGCCTTGCCGACGTAAAGCGCCTCGCTGCCGACGCCGAGCATGCGGTAGACGCCGGGCAGGCTGGGCAGGCCGGCGACGAAGCGCTTCGCGTCGAACTCCGCGTCGTCCATCGGGGGAGAATTCTAGCGCCGCGCCCCGGAATCAGTGTAGAATTCGCGCCCTTTTCACCCCACAACCGCGCCATGGCCAAGGTCTCGGCAGTCGAAATCCGCGTCGGCAACCTCATCGAATGGGACAAGCGCGTGTGGCGCGTTCTCAAGTGCTATCACGTGCACGTCGGCGGCCGCGGCGGCGCGTTCATGCAGGTGGAGATGAAGGACATCGAGTCCGGCACCAAGACCAACCAGCGCTTCCGCACCGAGGACAAGGTCGAGCGGGCCTTCGTCGATGCCCGCGCCATGCAATTCCTCTACCAGGACGGCGACAGCTACGTGTTCATGGACAAGGAGCACTACGAGCAGCTTTCGCTGCCGGCCGAGTTCCTCGAGGGCCAGGCGGGTTACCTGCTGCCCAATGCCGAGGTGCAGATCAATTTCTACAACGGCCGCGCCATCGGCATCGGCATCCCGCCATCGGTGGTGCTCACCGTGACCGACACCGAGCCCGGCATCCGCAACGCGACGGCGACCAACACCTTCAAGCCCGCGACGCTGGAAACGGGGATCACGGTGCAGGTGCCGCCGTTCATCAACAAGGGCGAGCGCATCAAGGTCGACACCAACGAAGGCACCTACATGGAGCGCGCCTAGGCGAGCCCGCCCAGGGCGCCCTGCGCCTCGCGGAACGCCACGCTTCTGCGCAGGTCGCGCCCGCCGCGGTGGCGCATGCGCGCCGCGCGCTCCGGCGGCACCGGCGCGCTTTGCTCGAGCGAGTGCAGCAGCCGCTCCTGGCCTTCCGGATCCTTGCACAGGAGCACCATGTCGCAGCCCGCGTCCAGCGCAGCGCGGGCGCGCTCGGCGACGCCGCCGGCCGTGCCCGCCCCTTCCATCGACAGGTCGTCGCTGAATATCAGCCCGCCGAAGCCGAGCTTGCCCCGCAGGATGTCCTGCAGCCAGACGCGAGAATAGCCGGCCGGCTCGGCATCAACCCTCGGGTAGATTACGTGCGCGGGCATGATGCCCGCCAGCCCCGCCTGGAGGGCGGGCGCATAAGGCACCAGATCCTTGCGCAGGATCTCGGCCAGGGGGCGATCGTCCGTCGGCACGGCAACGTGCGAGTCCGCGGCGGCGTAGCCGTGTCCGGGGAAATGCTTGCCGACTGCGCCCATGCCGCCCGCCGCCAGGCCGCCGACCAGCGCGGCCGCCAGCGCCCCTACCGCAAGGGGGTCGTAATGCAGGGCGCGGTCGCCGATCACCGAGCTCGCGCCGTAGTCGAGATCCAGTACGGGCGTGAAGCTGAAGTCAAGGCCATGCGCCGCCAGCTCGGCGCCGATGATGTAACCGGCCGCCTGCGCCGCCTCCAGGCCCGCATCGCGATCCCGATCCCACAGGTGCCCTAGCGCGCGCATGGGCGGCAGCGCCGTGAAGCCCTCCTTGAAGCGCTGCACGCGGCCGCCCTCGTGGTCCACGCCGATCAGCAGCGGCGGCTCGCGCAGCGCGCGGATGTCCTGCGTCAGCGCCAGCAGCTGCGCTGGGGATTCGAAGTTGTGCGCGAACAGGATGGCCCCGCCTGCCGCGGGATGCCGCAGACGCCGGACATCGTCCTCGGTCAGTGCCGTGCCGGCAGGGTCGATCATCGCCGGCCCGAGCGCCAAGCGCGCCCTTACGCGTCGCATTCCAGGATGACCGTCGCCGCCGCCAGGCCGCGTTCGTCGGACAGGGTCAGGTGCGCGCGGCGGATGCCGCGCGTCTCGAGCAGCGCCGCCAGGGGCGTGGAGAACTCCAGCTGCGGCTTGCCCGAGCGCAGGTTGCTCACCCACACGCCGTGCCAGTTGGCGGGCGCCCGGATGCCGGTGCCGAGCGCCTTGGTGAAGGCTTCCTTGGCGGCGAAGCGCTTGGCGAGGTAGGACGCCGGCTTGGCATGCGCCCGGAAGCGCTGCAGCTCCGGCTCGCAGAGCACGCGCTGCGCAAAGCGCAGGCCGAAACGCGCCAGCGCGCGCTCGACGCGTGGAATCTCGATCAGGTCGGTGCCGATGCCGTAGATCACCGCGCTGCCTGCAACATCAGCTGCTTCATTTCCCGCACGGCCTCGCGCATGCCGACGAACACCGCCCGGCTGACGATGGCGTGGCCGATGTGCAGCTCGCGCAGCCCGGCCAAGCGGGCCACCGGCTCGACGTTGAAGTAATTGAGCGCGTGGCCCGCGTTGAAGCGCATGCCTAGCGCGCGGATGGCCTCGCCGGCGCGTCGAATCTTCGCCAGCTCGGCCTGCACGGCCGGGCTCTCCGCGTCCCTGCCCTTCGAGTGAAACGCCGTGGCATAGGGGCCGGTGTGCACTTCGCAAACCGACGCGCCGATGCGACGCGCAGCCTCGACCTGATGCGCGTCGGCATCGATGAACACCGAGACGATGATGCCGGCATCGGCCAGGCGACCGACAGCGTGGCGCAGCTTGTCCTCCTGAGAGGCGATGTCCAGGCCGCCTTCGGTCGTGATCTCGTGGCGGCCTTCGGGCACCAGCATCGCCATTTCCGGCTTGACGCGCGCGGCAATGCCGACCATCTCTTCGGTCGCCGCCATTTCCAAATTGAGCCGGATATGCGTCAGCTCGCGCAGGCGGCGCACGTCCTCGTCCTGGATGTGGCGACGGTCTTCGCGCAGGTGCACCGTGATGCCGTCGGCGCCGCCCAGGTGCGCCTCGATCGCGGCCCAGACCGGGTCGGGCTCGTAGGTGCGGCGCGCCTGGCGCACGGTCGCCACGTGGTCCACGTTGACGCCGAGTTCGATCATAGGTCCTGCAGCTCCCGCAACATGTCGCCCGTGTGCAGCGTTTGCCCCGACAGGCGCGCCGCGATCAGCCGGCGCATGAGGCGCCGCGCCTCGTCGCGTGTCTCCTGGCGGGTGAAGTCTTCGCGCGACATGTCGAGCAACGTGCGCCCGGATACCGTGAAGTCCGGATCCGCCTCGCCGGATCCGGCTGCGGCGAGCGCGAGCGGCCCGCGCTCCGGCAGGTAGGCGTAGCGCGCCTCGGGCTGCACCGGCAGGCCGCTGCCCGCATCCCGGTCAAGCGGCGGAGCATACCCGAGTTCGCGCAGCATCCTCAGCTCGAAACCGCGCAGCAGTCCCGCCGGCTCGTCGCCCGCTCCCAGGCGCGCGACAGCGAGGGCATAGGCATCGAACAGCGCCTCGTGCGCATCCTCGCGCGGCAGCAGGCGCAGCAGCAACTCGTTGACATAGAAGCCGCACATCAGCGCCATTCCCGAGAGCGCCGGCTGCCCGCCCACCCATTCGGCGGCGACGAGCGTGCCGAGCTCGGCGGAGGCGCTCCAGCTCAGGCGCAGCGGGTGGAACGCGAGCAGCGTGCCGCGGATCGCGGAGCGCGGCCGGCGTGCGCCGCGCGCCAGCAGCCCGATGCGTCCGCGATGGCGGGTGAACGCCTCGACGATGAGGCTCGACTCCTTGTAAGGATAGCTGTGCAGCACGAACGCGGGCTCCTGCTCCGCCCGGCGTCGCATCACGCGTACCCTAGCTCGCGCAGCGTGCGCTCGTCCTCGGACCAGCCGCGCCTGACCTTAATCCACACCTGCAGGAAGACCTTGCCGCCAAACATGCGCTCCATGTCCTTGCGCGCCTCGGTGGCGATGCGCTTGAGCGTTTCGCCGCCGCGGCCGAGCACGATCGGTTTGTGCGCCTCGCGCTCGACCCACACCGTGGCGTCGATGCGCCGCATGCGGCCTTCCTCGCGAAAGCCCTCCACCCTGACCTCGCAGCCGTACGGCAGCTCGTCGGTGAGCGCGCGGAACAGTTTCTCGCGCAGCAGCTCGGCGGCGAAGAAACGCTCGTCGCGATCGGTCAGCTGGTCGGCGGGATACAGCGCCGGTCCTTCCGGCAGCAGCGAGCACAGCACGCGCAGCAACTCGGGAACGTTGCGGCCGGTGCTCGCCGAGACCGGGACGATGGCCGCAAACGCATGCTCGCGCGCGACGCGCGCGACGAAGGGCAGCAGGCTCGAGGCCGTGCGCACGCGGTCGACCTTGTTGATCACCGCCACCGTCGGGCGGGTCGCCGGCACGCGGCCGAGCGCCGCGCGGTCGGCGGCGTCGAAGTGCATGGCTTCCAGCACGAACGCGACCACGTCCGCATCGCGTGCGGCCTCGCCGGCACGCCGGTTGAGCGAGCGGTTGAGCAGAGTGCGGTGGCGCGTCTGGAAGCCGGGCGAGTCGATGAACGCCACCTGACAGCCCTCGGCATGCAAGACGCCGAGCAGCAGATGGCGCGTCGTCTGCGCGCGCGGCGAGACGATCGCAAGCTTCTGGCCGAGGAGCCGGTTGAGCAGGCTCGACTTGCCGGTATTGGGACGGCCGACCAGGCTGACGCTGCCGCTGCGGAACGGGGTCATGCGCCGAGCCGGCTGAGCAGCGCCTCGGCCGCCTGCTGCTCGGCCGCGCGCCGCGAGGCGCCGCTGCCGCGCGCCTGCAGGTCGAGCCCCTCGATCGAGCATTCCACCTCGAAGACCTGTTCGTGCGCCGCGCCGTGCGTGGCCACCACCTGGTAACTGGGCAGGCCGTGGCGACGCGCCTGCAGCACCTCCTGCAATCGCGTCTTGGGATCCTTGGCGGTCGTGTGCTCGTCGGCCGCCGTGAGCGCGTCACCGAGCGTCGCGAGGACCGCGGCGCGGGCGCTGGCATAGCCGCCGTCCAGGAACACCGCACCGAAGAGCGCTTCGAGCGCGTCGGCGAGAATCGAGGGGCGGTGCGCGCCACCGCTGGCGCTCTCCCCCGGCCCCATGCGCAGGTGCCCGGCAAGCCCGAGACCCGCGGCTGCGGCCGCCAGCGCCTCCTTGCGCACCAGGCTGGCGCGCATGCGGGAAAGCTCGCCTTCGCTCAGCCGCGGAAAGCGCGCGAGCAGCGCCTCCGCCACCACGCAGCCCAGCACGCCGTCGCCCAGGAACTCGAGACGCTCGTTGTGCGGGGCGCCGAAGCTGCGGTGCGTCAGGGCCTGCTCGAGCAGCTCGCGCTGGCGGAATGGGTGGCCGAGGCGTTCCTCGAGGCGTGCGGTCCGTGACAAGAGGCGGGCGCGGCCCCGGTCAGTTGGACGAGGCCACGAAGTCGATGTAGATGCCGAGATTGGCGAGCAGCGGGATCTCCTTGCGATAGGCGGCGACGATCTGGTAGTCGTTGCCCACCTTGGTGATCTCGAGGTCGCTCGCCTTGATGCTCGTCATGCTGTCGATGGCCGAGCGGTTCTGGAACGACCGGCGCACCTCGCTCACCTGCACGCCGCGGCCGCGGGTCTCGTTCGAGATCGCCACCAGCGCCTTCTTGATCGTGAAGTACTCGATGTAGGACGGCAGCAGGCGCATCCCCAGCAGCGCCACGAACACGAGGACGAACGAGCCCATGATGAGCCCCATCAGCGTGATACCCCGTTGCCTAGCGCGCATGTTCGATCTCCTGATGCGGCGGGCCCTCAGTGGAAGGCGCCGAAGCGGCCCAGCTCCCCGAGGTTGAGCCAGATGAAAAACGCCTTGCCGACGATGTTGGCGTCGGGCACGAAGCCCCAGACCCGGCTGTCAGCTGAATTGTCACGGTTGTCACCCATAACGAAATAATGCCCCGGCGGCACCGTGCACGCCAGGCCGGACATATTGTAGTTGCAATTGCTCGCGTGCGGGAACGCGCGCACCTGCGGCACGAACGCCGGGGCGTCGTCGTCGATCATGATCTGGTGCTCGGCGCCGTTCAGCGTCTCCACGTAACGCCGCGAATACTGCATGCGCTCGCGTGACAGGTAGTCTTCGATCTGGCGCTGCGGCACGGCGCGACCGTTGATGCTCAGGCGCTTGTCGCGGTACTCGACGCGGTCGCCGGGCACGCCGACGACGCGCTTGATGTAGTCGAGCGACGGATCCTCGGGGTAGCGGAACACCATCACGTCGCCGCGCGCCGGGCTGCCCACGTCCAGCAGCTTGCGGTTGGCCACCGGCAGCCGGATGCCGTACGTGAACTTGTTCACGAGAATGAAATCGCCGACCAGGAGCGTCGGGATCATCGAGCCCGAGGGAATCTTGAACGGTTCGACCAGAAACGAACGCAGCAGGAACACGATCAGGATCACGGGGAAGAAGCTCACCGAGTATTCCACCCACCACGGCTGCTTGGCGCGCGCGCCGCGGCGCCGGCGCAGCCACGCCGCCTCCAGCGCCCATACCGCGCCGGTCGCGAGCAGCAACAGCAGCAGGAACAGGGCGAAGCTCATGCCTAGTCGGCGTCCCGCTGCAGCACCGCCAGGAACGCCTCCTGCGGGATCTCCACCGAACCCACCTGCTTCATGCGCTTCTTGCCTTCCTTCTGCTTCTCGAGGAGCTTGCGCTTGCGCGTCACGTCGCCGCCGTAGCACTTGGCGAGCACGTTCTTGCGCAGCGCCTTGACGTTCTCGCGCGCGATGACGTTGGCGCCGATGGCCGCCTGGATGGCGACGTCGAACATCTGCCGGGGAATGAGGCCGCGCAGCCGCGCCGCCAGCTCGCGGCCGCGGCGCTGCGCGACCTCGCGATGCACCATGCTGGAAAGCGCGTCCACGCGCTCGCCGTTCACCAGCACGTCCAGCCGCACGACGTCGGCGGGGCGGTAGGCCTTGAAATCGTAGTCCATCGAGCCGTAGCCGCGCGTGAGCGACTTCAGCCGGTCGAAGAAGTCCAGCACCACCTCGTTCAGAGGCAGATCGTAGGACAGGACGACGTGACGCGCCGTGTAGTGCAGGTTGGTCTGCATGCCGCGCTTGTCGGTGCACAGCGTCATCACCGGCCCGACGTATTCCTGCGGCACGAAGATCGTCGTGGCGATGACCGGCTCGCGGATCTCCACGATCTGCGCGGGATCCGCCAGCTTTGCCGGATTGGACACCTGCGTGATCGAGCCGTCGCGCAGCAGCACCTCGTACACCACCGACGGCGCGGTGGTGACGAGTTGCATGCCGTACTCGCGCTCCAGCCGCTCCTGCACGATATCCATGTGCAGCAGCCCGAGGAAGCCGCAGCGAAAGCCGAAGCCGAGTGCCTGCGAGATCTCGGGCTCGTAGTGAAACGAGGCGTCGTTGAGGTGCAGCTTGCCCAGCGCGTCGCGCAGCGCCTCGTACTGATTGGATTCGACCGGATACAGCCCCGCGAACACCTGCGGCTTGATCTCCTTGAATCCGGGCAGCGGCTGCGGCGCCCGCTTGTCAGCGTGCGTGATGGTGTCGCCCACTCTCGCGTCGCGCAGATCCTTCACCCCCGCGATCACGAACCCCACCTCGCCCGCCGCGAGCGCGGCACGCGGCTGTGATTTCGGCGTGAACACGCCGACCTGCTCGCACAGGTGCTGGACATCGGTGCTCATCAGCAGGAGCCGGTCCTTGGGGCGCAACGTCCCCTGCATCATGCGCACCAGCATCACCACGCCGACGTAGTTGTCGAACCAGGAGTCGATGATCAGCGCCTGCAGCCGCGCCTCGGGGTCGCCCCCGGGGGCTGGCACGCGCGCGATGACCGCCTCGAGGATCTCCGCCACGCCCTCGCCGGTCTTGGCGCTGGCGCGCAGGGCGTCCTGCGCCTCGATGCCGATGACGTCCTCGATCTCCCGGATCGCATTTTCGGGATCGGCCGAGGGCAGGTCGATCTTGTTCAGCACCGGGATCACCGTGACGCCCTGCTCGATCGCCGTGTAGCAATTGGCCACGGTCTGCGCCTCGACGCCCTGCGCCGCGTCGACCACCAGGATCGCGCCCTCGCAGGCGGCAAGCGAGCGGCTGACCTCGTAGGAGAAATCGACGTGTCCCGGGGTATCGATCAGGTTGAGCAGGTAGCGCTCGCCGTCGAGCGCCGCGTATTCCAGCGCCGCGGTCTGCGCCTTGATGGTGATGCCGCGCTCGCGTTCCAACGCCATCGAGTCGAGCACCTGGTCGGCCATCTCGCGCGGGGCGAGGCCGCCGCAGCGCTGGATGATGCGGTCGGCAAGCGTCGACTTGCCGTGGTCGATGTGCGCGATGATGGAGAAGTTGCGGATGCGGCCTTGCGGCGTCATGAAAAAAAGGGTGCCGGCGGCACCCTTCCCTGTCTGCAGCGGGCGCTATTCTAGCGCAAGCCGCGCGCGCAGGGCCTGCGCGTCGAGCCGCGCATGGCAGATCTCGCGGCCCTCGGCGTCGGTGAGCACCGGCACTTTTCGCCCGTAGCGCGCGGCGAGCGCGGGGTCGGCCGCCACGTCGAACTTCGCGAACTCGACGCCTAGACCGCGCAAGGCGTCCGCCATCTCCTCGCAGAGCGGGCAGTTCGCGCGCGAGTACAGGCGCAGAATCGGCTCAGCCCTTGTCGCCGAGTCCGGCGACCGAGATGAAGGCGGTGCTTTCGCCGCGGCGCACCTGGAACGTGATCACGGCGCTCTTGTCCAGGCCAGCAAGAAGCTTGTTCAGCTGCTCGTTGCTCTTCAGGTCGGTGTGCTGTCCGTTGTGCACCATCTTCAGCAGCACATCGCCGCGGCGCAGCTCCGCGCGGGCATCGGCGCGCACCTCGGTGACCACGAGACCGTGGGACAGCTTCAGCTCCCGCTTCTGCTCGGCGCTCAGCTCGCTTACCACCACCCCGAGGCGGTTCGCCGCCAGCGCCGCGGGCTTGGGCTCCCGCGGCGCCTCCTGCGCCGCGATGCGCTCCTCGCGCAGCTCGCCCACCGTGATGCTGAGCATGCGTGGCGCGCTCTTGCGCCACACTTCCATCGCCACGCGGGTTCCCGGACGGGTGGCGCCGACGATGCGCGGCAGGTCGCTGGAGGACTCGACTTCCTTGCCGTCGAAGCGCGTGATGATGTCGGTCGCCTCGACGCCCGCCTTGTCGGCGGGACTGCCTTTTTCGACGGAATTGACCAGCGCGCCGCGCGGCTTCTGCAGGCCGAACGACACGGCGAGGTCCTTCGTCACCTCCTGGATCACGACGCCGATGCGGCCGCGCGAAACGCGGCCTTTCTCGCGCAGCTGGTTCTGGATGTCGAGCGCCACGTCGATCGGGATGGCGAACGACAGCCCCATGAAGCCGCCGGTGCGGCTGTAGATCTGCGAATTCACGCCCACGACCTCGCCCTTCATGTTGAACAGCGGGCCCCCGGAGTTGCCCGGATTGATGGCCACGTCGGTCTGGATGAAGGGCACGAAGTTCTCCTGCGGCAGCGAGCGACCCTTGGCGCTGACGATGCCCGCGGTCACCGTGTTCTCGAAGCCGAAGGGCGAACCGATCGCCACCACCCACTCCCCCACTTTGAGGCGCGCGGGATCGCCCATGCGCACCGCGGGCAGATTGCTCGCCTCAATCTTGATCAGCGCGACATCGGTGCGCTTGTCCGCGCCCACCACCTTGGCCTTGTACTCGCGCTTGTCGGTGAGGCGCACGTTGATCTCGTCCGCTGCCTCGACGACGTGCGCGTTGGTGAGGATGTAGCCGTCGTCGCTGATGATGAAGCCCGAGCCGAGTGATCGGCTCTCGGGCCGCGGCCCGGGCCCGGGCTGCCGCGGAATGAAGCGGCGGAAGAACTCCAGCATCTCCTCGTCTTCGATGTTCGGCACTTGCGGCGTGCTCGCGCGCCGCGGCGCCTGCGTCGTGCTGATGTTGACGACGGCAGCTCCGTGCTCATCGACCAGACGCGTGAAATCGGGCAGCTCCCGCACCTGTGCTGAGGCGATTGCGGCAAACGTGCCGAACGCCAGCGCGGCGGCGGCTCTGATCAGGAACATTGAGAATCCTCTCGGGCGGGTGGCGACGACTGTTATTGCGGTCGGTACTCGACCGTGTTGCCGATGCGTTGCACGCTCGCGGCCGGCGCTTCGCCGACCACGGTAACGAGGTGGTTGGCCACCTCCCGCGTGTAGACGTTCACCGCGCCCATGCTGGAAATGCCGATGCGGGCGGCCTCGGCGCGGCCGGGCATCGGCTCGATGAACACCGATACGGCGGCGAGGCCGTCCGAGTACACCATCTGCGCCACCGGCTGGGCGTCGCGCAGCATGCGCCGGATCTCCACGATCTTGCGGAAGCCGGGCAGCTCCGCGCTCACGCTCCAGCCGGACCGCGACAGATCCACCGGCGCCACGCCCGCCTGCTCCACGTGCCAGCCCTCGGCGATGCGCGGCGGCCGCAGGCGCGCGCGCGGCACGTTGCCGATTTCCAGGTGCGTGAAGGTGAACTGCTCCATCGTCTGCCCGTCGCGACCGAAGGTCTGCGCCTTGAGCAGCATACCGCTGCCGGCATCGGCCCACAGCCTGTAGCCGTAGCGCAGGTCGTCTTTGGGGGTCAGCACGACGGCCTGGCACGTGAAGCCGGCGATGCGTCGCATCTCCCCCAAGGTGATCACGTAGTACTCCGTCAGCCCGCCCACCTGCTCGGGCAGCAGGGCCGGAAACGCGCGCGGGTCGCTGCGGCGATCGACTTTCACCGTGCGACTCTCCGGCAGATAGCAGCGGGTCTCGTCCCGGGTGCGCAGAATCTGGCGTGGCGTGCCGTCCAGCACTTCCAGCTTCTCGGTGCCGCCGGCTGCGTCCGCCAGGCGCGTGATGCGCGACGTCTCGGCGCGATCACCCTGCTGATAGACGAAGGTTCCGGTGTACGAGAGCTTCTCCGTCGCCCGGTAGATCTTGCGCAGCCAGTCGAGCGCCTCGGGCGTGGTCTGCGCCTGCGCCCACCCGGCGACCGTGAAAAGCAACAGGGCGCCGAGGGTGCGGCTCACGGTTTACCCGGGTGCGATTCGGCCGACACCGAGCGCACGAAGGGCGCCATGCCCTGCAGCGAGTTGCGCGGCGAGAGCGCCTGATGCGCGATCAGGTAGTCACGCGTCGCCGCGGTCATCGGCAGGCGCACGGGCGCCTGCGACGCGGCGCGCGCCGCGACCTGCGCCGGCTGCGGCGCCGTGGCGACCGGCGCCAGGAGAGGACCCGTCTTCTGCTGCGGGGCGAACGCCATCCAGCCGACCAGCGCCACTGCCGCCATGCTCGCCGCCAGCGCGGAGGGGACGAACCAGCGCGCGCGCTGCGGCCGCGCCACGTCCGACGGCAGCGGGCCGATCAGGATCGGCTCGTTGGCAAGGCGCGCCACGACCCGGCGCCGGCAGTCGTTCGCCAGCAGCGCGCGCCCCTGCAGGGCGTCGCTGATCAGGTGATAGGTGCGCCAAGTCTCGAGCGCCTCAGCGTCCTTGGCCAGCGCCGACAACGGCTCGTTCAGCTCCTGCGCGTCGAGCTCGCCGTCCATCAATGCCGATATCTTGGTTTTCATGGCCCTACCACCTCTGGTCCTTGCGCGTGTCGAGCAGCGGCCGCAACCGCTCCGCAATCGCCTCGCGCGCCCTGAAGATGCGCGAGCGCACCGTCCCGATCGGACAGTCCATGATGCGCGCGATGTCCTCGTAGCTCATGCCCTCGATCTCGCGCAGCTGGATCGCGGTGCGCAGCTCTTCGGGAAGCTCGTCAATCGTCGCATTCACCGTTTGTGCAATCTCCGCGGACAGCAGCAAGCTTTCCGGCGTGTTGATGTCCCGCAACTGCTCGCCATCCTCAAAACCCTCGGCGTCCTCCGCCCCCACCTCCGTGGAGGTCGGCGCTCGCCGCTTCAACGCCATCAAGTAGTTCTTGGCGGTGTTGATGCCAATGCGGTACAGCCACGTATAGAACGCGCTGTCGCCGCGAAACGCCGGAAGCGCCCGGTACGCCTTGATGAACGCCTCCTGCGTCACATCCTCGACTTCGGCCGGATCGCGGATGAACCGTGCCAGCAGGCGGCCGAGCTTGCGCTGGTACTTCTCCACCAGCAGCTCGAAGGCGCGCTTGTCGCCGCCTTGCGCGCGCGCCACCAACTGGCGGTCGACATCGCGCTCAGACACCGCTGCGCCCACCGCTCGCCGCCCCGGCCCGGGCAGCATGCCCGGCCCGCCCCCGGATGCAACGCCTACCTGCCAGAGACACGGCGTGCAGGAAATAGTTCGACCGCATGCGTGGCGCCCTCACGCCGCGCGCGGCGGTGGCGTCGCAACCGGCACCCTGCCCCAAAGCGCCCATAGCCGCAAGCACCTGAACTCGGCAGGCGGGAGCATGTCGCGCATGACGATAAGACTGCGTCTCGATACGCCCGCCAGGGGAAGCGCCACCCACCAGGGACCGATATGGCGCCGTCGCCCTACGCGCGCCGCCAGGCGCCGACCGTCGGCCAGTTCCAGCGTCGCGGCGCCGTCGCTCTGGAGCTCCAGCGCGCGTACCGACCCAGGTGCCCTGAGCAGCGCCCTGTCCCAGGCTGCAGCGCCGCCCAGAGCCAGCACCAGGAGCGCTAGCGCCGCTCCCGCATAGCCCGGCACGACGACCACCAGGCACACCGCGCCGGCCCCGTGCACCAGCGCCAGCGCACCCGCCAGCGCGCGCGACGCGCGCAACTCCAGTCGCAGCGCCGCCATGCCGCTCAGACGCGCGCGAACACCAGCGTGCCGTTGGTGCCGCCAAAACCGAAGTTGTTCTTGACCGCGTTCTGGATCTTGAGGTCCCGGGCGCTGTTCGCGCAGTAGTCCAGGTCGCACTCGGGATCCTGGTTGAAGATATTGATGGTCGGCGGCGAAATCTGCCTGTGCACGGCGAGCGCCGTGAACACGGACTCGATGCCGCCCGCCCCGCCGAGCAGGTGACCGGTCATCGACTTGGTGGAGTTGACGACGAGCTTGCGCGCGTGCGCGCCGAACGCCATCTTCACCGCCTCGGTCTCGTTCTTGTCCCCTAGCGGCGTGGAGGTGCCGTGGGCGTTCAGGTACTGCACCTGATCGGCGGCGATGCCGGCGTTGGCGAGCGCCGAGCGCATGCAGCGCCTGGGCCCGTCCAGATCCGGCGCCGTCATGTGGAATGCGTCGCCGCTCATGCCGAAGCCGGTGACTTCACAATAGATCCGGGCGCCACGCGCCCGTGCGTGCTCGTACTCCTCCAGCACGAGCGCGCCAGCGCCCTCGCCGAGCACGAAGCCGTCGCGGTCCCGGTCCCAGGGCCGGCTTGCCGTCGCCGGATCGTCGTTGCGCGTCGACAGTGCCCGCGCGGCGGCGAACCCGCCGATTCCCAGGGGCGATATCGTCGCCTCGGCGCCGCCGGCCACCATCACGTCGGCGTCGCCGTACTCGATCAGCCGGGCCGCCTGGCCGACGGCGTGCAGCCCGGTGGTACAGGCAGTGACCACCGCTAGGTTGGGGCCCTTCATGCCGTACAGGATCGACATGTGGCCGGAAATCATGTTGATGATCGAGGCCGGAACGAAAAACGGTGAAATGCGCCGCGGGCCGCGCTGCGTCAGCTCGGCGTGCGTTTCCTCGATGCGCGGCAGCCCGCCGATGCCGGAACCCATGTTCACCCCGATGCGCTCGGCATTGCCCTCGGTCACCTGCAGGCCGCAGTCGCCCCAGGCCTGGATCGCTGCCGCCAGGCCGTAATGGATGAACGCATCCATGTGGCGCGCCTCCTTTGGCGGCAAGTACGCCGACACGTCGAATCCCTTGACCTCGCCCGCGATGCGGCAGGCGAAAGGCGTCGCGTCAAAGCGCGTGATGGGGCCGATACCCGGCTTGCCGGCGACCAGATTCTGCCAGGCATCGCCTACGGTGTTGCCGACCGGGCAGACGATGCCGAGCCCGGTGACGGCGACTCTGCGGCGTGACACTTAAGGCGCAGCGTTACGACTTGGAATGCGATTTCACGTAGTCGATGGCCAGCTGCACCGTGGTGATCTTTTCCGCTTCCTCGTCAGGAATCTCGGTCTCGAACTCCTCTTCCAGGGCCATCACCAGTTCCACGGTATCCAGAGAGTCCGCGCCCAGGTCATCGACGAACGACGACTCGTTCTTGATCTCGGACTCGTTCACCCCGAGCTGCTCGGCAATGATCTTCCTGACGCGTTGTTCGACGTTCTCCATGTTCTGCTCCTTCCCTAGTGGGGCCAAGCGGCGGCCCGGATTTTACCAAATTGGCGCCCTCGCCCTCACCCCATGTACATGCCGCCGTTGACGTGCAGCACGCAACCCGTGATGTAGCCCGCGGACGGCGACGCCAGATAAGCGACGGCCGCGGCGACGTCGGTAGTCTCGCCCAGGCGACCGAGCGGGATCTGCGCCAGCAGCGCGCTGCGCTGCGCCGCCGAGAGCGCGCGCGTCATGTCGGTGTCGATGAACCCCGGCGCCACGCAGTTCACGGTGATGCCGCGGCTGCCGAGCTCGCGCGCCAGCGACTTGGTGAGGCCCACGACACCCGCCTTGGCGGCCGCATAGTTCGCCTGTCCGGCGTTGCCGGAAGCGCCCACCACCGAGGTGATATTGATGATGCGCCCCCAGCGCGCCTTCATCATGCCGCGCATCACGGCCCGCGACAGCCGGAACACCGCCTTCAGGTTGGTATCGAGCACGTCGTCCCACTCGGCGTCCTTCATGCGCAGGGCGAGGTTGTCGCGCGTGATGCCGGCGTTGTTCACCAGGATCGCGACGTCGCCCAGCTCCTGCTGGATATCCGCGATCAGCGCGTCGCCCTGTGCGGCATCGCGCACGTTCAGCACGCGCCCCGCGCCTTTGCCACCCGCCTGCGCCAGCGCCTGCCCGATGCCGGCGGCGCCTTCCTGCGTCGTCGCCGTGCCGACGACATGGGCGCCCTGCCGCGCCAGCTCGAGCGCGATGGCCCGGCCGATGCCGCGCGAGGCACCGGTCACCAGGGCAAGCTTGTCTTGCAGCATCGTCAAGCCCCCTTCACGGTCGCCAGCGCCAGCTCGAGCGACGCCTTGTCCGCCAGCGCCAGGCTCTGCAGATCGGCCTCGATCCGCTTCACCATTCCCGCCAGCACCTTGCCGGGACCGCATTCCAGCACGTGCGTCACGCCCTGCGCGCGCATCTGGCGCACCGTCTCCACCCAGCGCACCGGCGCCGCCGCCTGGCGCACGAGCGCGTCCTTGATGGCCTGCGGCTGCGACTCGATGCGCACGTCGACGTTGTTGATCAGCGGGCACGCGGGCGCCGCCAGCGCCACGCCGTCAAGGTAGCCGCGCAAGCGCTCCGCCGCCGGCCGCATCAGGCTGGAATGAAACGGCGCGCTCACCGGCAGGGGCAGCGCGCGCTTGGCGCCCTTCGCCGTGCACAGCGCCATCGCCCGCGCGACCGCTTCCTTGTGCCCGGCGATCACGATCTGCCCCGGCGCGTTGAAGTTGACCGCGTCCACCACTTGGCCCTGCGCCGCCTCCGCGCAGGCCGCGCGCACCGCTGCATCGTCCAGGCCGAGGATCGCCGCCATCGCTCCCTGCCCCTCGGGCACGGCCTCCTGCATCGCCTGCGCGCGAAAGCGCACCAGCGGCAGGCAGTGCATCAAGTCGATCGATTCCGCCGCCACCAGGGCCGTGTATTCGCCCAGGCTGTGTCCGGCGACGAACTGCGGAGCGGGACCGCCAAGCTCGCGCCAGGCGCGATACGCCGCAAAGCCGGCGGTCACCATGGCAGGCTGCGTGTTCACCGTAAGGTTGAGCGCGTCCTGCGGACCCTCGTCGAGCAGCCTGAGAAAATCCGCGCCGAGCGCCTCGCCCGCCTGCCGGCGCACCGCCTCCACGCCGGGCAGCCCGGCATAGGCGCGCAGCATGCCCACGGCCTGCGAGCCCTGCCCCGGAAACACCATCGCCAGTTTCATGGCGTCACATTGTCGCGAGCGTCGCGCCCCAGGTGAAGCCGCCGCCCACGCCTTGCATCATCACGCGTTGCCCGGCGCGGATCTTCCCGGCGCGCACGTACTCGTCGAGGGCGAGCGGCACGGAGGCGGCGGAAGTATTGCCGTGATGGTCCACGGTCACCACCAGGCGCTCGAGCGGCAGCCCGAGCTTGCGCACCGTGGCCTCGAGGATGCGCACGTTGGCCTGGTGGGGGATGAGCCAGTCGACGTCCGCGAGCTGCATGCCGGCGGCGGCGACGGTCTCGCGCGCCACCTCGTCGAGCACCTTGACCGCGAACTTGAACACCTGGCCGCCCTGCATGTGGAGGTACGGCGAGCCGACGATGCGTCCGCCGCACACGTTGCCCGGCACCGACAGGATGTCGGCGTGGCTGCCGTCGGCGCGCAGCACCGACGCATGCAGGCCGGGCTGCTCGGCACGCGCCAGCACGACGGCGCCGGCGCCGTCGCCGAACAGCACGCAGGTGCCCCGATCGTTCCAGTCGAGGATGCGCGAGAACACTTCGGCGCCCACCACCAGCGCGCACCTGTTCATGCCGGCGCGAATGAAGTTGTCGGCCGTGGCGAGCGCGTAGACGAACCCGCTGCATACCGCCTGCACGTCGAACGCCGGGCAGTTGCGGATGCCGAGCTTAGCCTGCAGCAAGCACGCCGTGCTCGGGAAGATGAAGTCGGGCGTCGAGGTGGCGACGATGATCAGGTCGATGTCCTCGGGCATCAGGCTCGCCGCCTGCAGCGCGGCGCGGCTCGCCGCGAGCGCCAGGTCGCTGGAGGTCTGCGACTCGTCGGCGATATGGCGCTGCACGATGCCGGTGCGCTCACGTATCCACTGGTCGCTGGTGTCGAGGCGCGATGCGAACTCGGCGTTGCCGACCACGCGCGGCGGCAGATAGCTTCCCGTGCCGACGATGCGCGAGTAGATCATTCGGCGGCCGCGCGCGCCGCCGGCGCGGCGGGATGCGGTTGCGCCATGCGACGCGCGATGCGCTCGATGACGTCGTTGCGCACCTCCTCCACCGCGCGCTCCAGCGCCTTGCCGAAGGCGAAGGCGTCCGCGGAACCGTGGCTCTTGATGACGATGCCGCGCAGGCCGAGCAGGCTCGCGCCGTTGTAGCGGCCCGGATCCATGCGCGCGCGCAGCGCCTTCAGCACCGGCCGCGCCAGCAGCGCGGAAAGCCTGCGCCAGGGCGTGCGCGTGAACTCCTGCCGCAGGAATCCGACGATCATGTTGGCGACGCCTTCGGACGCCTTGAGCACCGAATTGCCGACGAAGCCGTCGCACACCACCACGTCGGTGGTGCCCTTGTAGATGTCGTCGCCCTCCACGTTGCCGTAAAAATTGAGGCCGCTGTCGCGCAGCAGGTCCGCTGCCACCTTCACGGTTTCATTACCCTTGATGTCCTCGACGCCGATGTTGAGCAGTCCCACCGAGGGCCGCTCCTTGTGCTCGACCGCGGCCACCAGCATGGCGCCCATCACGCCGAACTGCATCAGCTGCTCGGCGGTGCAGTCGACGTTGGCGCCGAGGTCGAGCACGTAGGTCCAGCCGGCGCGCATGTTGGGCAGGACCGTGGCGATCGCGGGCCGGTCGATGCCGGGCAGCGTCTTCAGCACGAAACGCGAAATGGCCATCAGGGCGCCGGTGTTGCCGGCGCTGACGCAGGCGTGCGCGGCGCCGCTCTTCACCAGATTGACCGCGACGCGCATCGAGGAGTCCCTCTTGAAGCGCAACGCCTGGGCCGGCGGCTCGTCCATGCTCACCAGCTGGGACGCGTGCTGCACCCGCAGCTGCGGTCCGGCCGCCGTACCCTGCTCGCGCAGCGCCGCCTCCAGCGTGTCGCGCGGACCCACCAGAATGAACTCGACCCCCGCGTGCCGACGCTGGAACGCCAGCGCGGCAGGGACCGTCACACGGGGTCCGTGGTCTCCCCCCATGCAGTCGATGGCGACAGTGATATCCATCGAGCCTGCGGCGCATGCGCCGCTCACCCGCGACGCGAGCGCCGCGTGACCTTACTCGTCCCGCGACTTGGCGACCTTCTTGCCGCGGTAGTAGCCGCTCGGGCTGACGTGGTGGCGCAGATGCACCTCGCCCGTCGTCGGCTCCACCGCAAGCGGCGGCTTGCCGATGAAATCGTGGGCGCGGTGCATGCCGCGCCGCGACGGAGACTTCTTGTTCTGTTGCACAGCCATGTTCAGACTCCTCTCAATGTCGATTCCTGCCGCGCAGCATGCCGCGCAGACCTGCGAACGGCGTCGGCCGCCCTGCCGGCGCTGCACTGCTCCGTGCCGCACAATCCTCGTGCCGCGGCGCATAGGGCAGCGCCAGCAGCAATTGGTCCTCCACCAGATCGCGCACCGCCATGTCCTTCGTGGCGACGATGCCGTCGAGCCCTTCCGCGGTGAGCGGCTGCGCGTCCAGCTCGCTCTGCGAACGCGCCAGCCACAGCGTGACATCCTCGCGCAACTCTACGTCAACTGCCTCGAGACAGCGCTTGCAGGTCAAACGCAGCCGGGCCAGCACGTGCAGATCCAGGCTGTGCCGGCCAAGCTCGTCGCGCTCACCGTGCACCTCGTACTCTACGGAGCCTGTCGCGTCATGCAGCAACGCGCGCAGCCGCGCAAACTCCCCCGCAGCCCAGGCGCCGCGTAGGCTGCCCCCGGCTCCCGCGAAATCGAAGCCGTCGATCATGGGAAACCGCGGCGGCTGCGGCATGAAGGGGCGGATGATATCATCGCAAAAAAAGACGTGTCAAAACAAAGTCATGCCTGACTCCCGCGGATTGCTGCTCGCATCGACGTCGCCCTACCGCAAGGCGCTGCTGCAGCGCCTCGGGCTGCCGTTCGCATGCGCAGATCCGCGCATCGCGGAGCAGGCGAACGCGGGCGAAGCGCCCGCCGAAACTGCGCGACGCCTCGCGGCGGCGAAGGCGCGCGCCGTGGCGGCGCGTCACGGCGACGCGCTCGTCATCGGCGCCGACCAGGTCGCCTCGTGCGGCGCGCTGCGCCTGGACAAGCCGGGTGCGCACGCCAACGCGGTGCGCCAGCTGACGGCGGTGAGCGGCAAGACGGTGCGCTTCGATACCGCGGTGGCGCTGCTCGACGCGCGCAGTGGCCAGGTGCTCGAGCGCGTCGTTCCCAGCCTAGTGCGCTTCCGCGAGCTCACGCCCACGCAGATCGAGGATTACCTGCGCCGCGAGCGGCCCTACGACTGCGCTGGCAGCGCCAAGGCCGAAGGGCTCGGCATCGCTCTGATCGCCGGCATCGACGGCGATGATCCCACCGCGCTCATCGGTCTGCCCCTGATCGCGCTGAGCGAGCTCCTGGCCCGCGCCGGCATGCCGGTGCTGCGCGCGTGACGCCGGCGCTGTATCTCGTGCCGGCCGCGTTGGGCGGCGTGCCGGCGCAGGTGCTGCCCGCACCGACGATCGAGACGGTGCGCGCGCTGCGCGACTTCGCCGTGGAGAATGCAAAGAGCGCGCGTGCGCTCCTTGCGGCGCTCGCCATGCCCTGTCCCCTGCGCGAGCTGCGCATTGTGCCCATCGATGACGCTGCGGCCGATCTGCTGGCGCCGCTGCGCGCCGGGCGGTCCCTGGGCGTGATCGCCGAGGCGGGGTGTCCCGGGGTCGCCGACCCGGGCCAGGCCCTGGTCGCTGCGGCGCACGCCGCGGGGCATCGCGTGGTGCCGCTCGTCGGGCCCTCGTCGCTGCTGCTGGCCCTCATGGCGAGCGGTCTCGAGGGCCAGCGCTTCGCCTTCCGCGGCTACCTGCCGCGCGACGCGGCGGGCCGCGCACGGCGCATTCGCGCTCTCGAACGAGCGTCCCGCGAAGCGCAGGAGACGCAGATCTTCATCGAGACGCCCTACCGCAACGACGCCCTGCTCGCCGCGCTGCTCGAATGCTGCGCGCCAAGCACGCGCCTGAGCGTTGCCGCGGATCTGACGCTGCCGAGCGAAGCGATCGCCACGCGCAGCATCGCCGAGTGGCGCCGCGCACGCGCGGCGCTCGGCCGGCGCCCGGCGGTGTTTCTGCTGCTCGCCTAGCGCGGCTGCGCGACGCCGCGCAGCGCGAATTCGAGGAGCGCGTGCGCCGCGCCGGCGCCCAGGCGCCGCGCGAATTTCTCGGCCAGATTCTCCTTCTGCGTGTAGTCGACCACTTTTTCCGCCTTGACCACCTCGCGCGCCACGTAGTCGAGGCTGCCGAACGCGTCCGCGAGGCCGAGCTCGACGCTTTTCTGCCCGGTCCACACGAGCCCCGAGAACATGTCGGGGGTCTCCTTGAGCCGCTTGCCCCGCCCGTCGCGCACCACGTCGATGAACTGCCGGTGCACGTCCTCGAGCAGTGCCTGCGCGTGCGCTTTCTGCGTCGGGTCGACGGGAAGGAAGGGATCGAGGAAGCCCTTGTTCTCGCCGGCCGTCAGCAGCCGTCGCTCGACGCCGAGCTTGTCCATCAGGCCGGTGACCCCGAAGCTGTCCATGCGCACGCCGATCGAGCCGACGATGCTCGAGCGGCCGACGTAGATGCGATCTGCGCCCGCCGCCACGTAGTAGCCGCCCGACGCACACAGGTCCTCGACCACCGCGTAGAGCGGCACCGCGGGATGCTTCTTGCGCAGGCGCCGCATCTCCTCGTAGATGGTGTTCGACTGCACCGGGCTGCCACCGGGCGAGTTGATGCGCACGACGACGCCTTGCGTGTTCTCGTCCTTGAACGCGGCCTGCAACGCCGCCATGACGCGCTCCGCGCTGGCGTCGGTGCCGGGCGCGATCACGCCGATGACCTCGACCAGCGCGGTGTGCTTACCCGAGGTCTGGCCGCGCGCTCCCCAGTCCACCGCCATCAGGATGATCACCGTGATGTAGGCGAACGTCAGCAGCTTGAAGAAGATGCCCCAGCGGCGCGCGCGCCGCTGCTCCTGCAGCGCCGCGCCGGCGAGCCGCTCGATCACTGCGCGCTCCCACTGCCCGTCGTTGTCAGCCATCGTGGACTCCCAGGTAATAGACGCGACCGTCGCGTTCCTCGACCTGCAGGCGCACCAGCGGCTTGCCGGCGCACGGCCCGCCGAGGCATCGGCCGCTCTCGGCGGCGTAGACGGCACCGTGCGTCGAGCATATCAAATCGCGACCCTCGAGATCGAAGAACTCCGCCTCGCGCCAATCCAGTTCCATCGCCACGTGCGCGCAGCGGTTGAGGTAGCCGTGGACGCGGCCCTCGTGGCGCACCACGAACGCCGGCACGGCATCGCCGCAAACCTCGACCTCGAAGCGCACCCCGAGGCCGCCATCCTGCAGCGCCGCCGACGCGCAGATCAGGCGTTCGCCGTCAGCCACGCGCGCAGTTCCGCCACGCTTGCCACGCAGGCGCGCGGCGCAAGCTCGCGCAGCGCCTCGGCCGGATGCGCGCCATAGGCGACGGCCACCGCGTCCACGCCCGCGCTGCGCGCCATCTCGAGGTCGTGCGAGGTGTCGCCGACCATCAGCGCCTGCCCGGGCGCAAGCGCGAGTTGCTCCATCAACTCGAGCAGCATCGCCGGATGCGGCTTGGGGTCGGTTTCGTCGGCGCAGCGCGTGGCCGCGAAGAACCTGCGCAGGGCGGTCGCTTCGAGCGCGTGGTCCAGGCCGCGGCGGCTCTTGCCGGTCGCCAGCGCCAGGCGATGGCCGGCGCCGAGCAGGTCCTGCAGCAGTTCGCGCACCCCCGGGAACAGGGCCATGGCGCCCTGGCGTGCGAGGAAGTGCCGGCGGTAGGCCTCGGCGAACGCCTTGTACTTGCCTTCGGGCAGGGTCGGCACCGCCATGCGCAGCGAATCGTGCAGGCCGAGGCCGATCACATGGCTCGCCGTCGCGCGCGCGGGCACCGGCAGGTCCAGGTCGCGCGCCGCCTCCTGGATGCACTCGGCGATGCCGCCCGCCGAGTCGAGCAGCGTGCCGTCCCAGTCAAAGACGATCAGGCTGTAGCGCAAGACGCGCCTCCGCAAATCGGCGCATGTCGGGCGGCAGGGGCGCATGCAACTCGAGTGCGGTGCGCGTCAGCGGGTGCAGGAACGACAGGCGCCGCGCGTGCAGGAACAGGCGTTTCACGCCCGCCTTCGCCAGCGCGTGGTTGCGCTCGAAATCGCCGTACTTGTCGTCGCCCAGCACCGGGTGTCCCGCATGCGCCAGGTGGACGCGGATCTGGTGGGTGCGACCGGTCAGCAGGTGCAGCTCCAGCAGGCTGCATTCATCGGTCGCGGCGACCGGCTTCACCTGGGTCACCGCGGATTGACCCGCGCCATGCACCGCGACGCGGCGCTCCCCCGAAGCGGTGACGAACTTGTGCAGCCGGTCGCTCAAGTCCCGGGCCCCGCCCTGCCATCGACCCTGCACCAGGGCGGCGTAGACCTTCTCGACTTCCCCTTCGCGCAGCATGCGGTGCAGCTCCACCAGGGCGCCGCGCTTCTTGGCAATGATCAGCAAACCCGAGGTATCCCGGTCGAGGCGATGCGCCAGTTCGAGCGCCTTGGCCTCGGGACGCTCCGCGCGCAGCGATTCGATCACCCCGTAGCTCACGCCGCTGCCCCCGTGCACCGCCACGCCCGAGGGTTTGTCGATCACCAGCAACGCGGCGTCTTCGTACACGATCGGCAGCTCGAGCGGCCGCGGTGCCGGCCTGCCGGCCGGCACGGCGAGGCGCACCGGCGGCACGCGCACCCGATCGCCTGCCTGGAGCCGGTAGTCGGGCTTGACCCGGCCGCTGTTGACCCGGACCTCGCCGCTGCGCAGCACCCGGTAGACATGGCTCTTCGGCACCCCCTTCAGGCGGCGCAGGAGGAAGTTGTCGATGCGCTGAGCAACGCTTTCCTCCCCGACTTCGAGTAGCGTGGCGCGAGCCTTGCTTAAGTCTTTCATTTTTCGTATTATCCGCAGGTTGCTTCGAGATGCGAGGCACAGGTTTGAAGGGTGCGGCGCACAATTGTTCCGCCGCCGGGACCTGCAACCCGCCTCCTGTTCGGCCACAGCCGGGCCTGAAGCAGTGGTGATGTTCGCTCACCCTAAGTAGCGATACTACTCAATAGCGCGCGGCCGGATTTGTCCCCGCCACTTGAACATCGGTTTTTGCCCCTAGAACCCTAGAAGAAGACTGACCGACGAAACGCCGGGCCTCCTGCGCGCGCAGGAGAACAAGAAGTGAAACGAATGTTGTTTAACGCGACCCAGCAGGAAGAACTGCGCGTCGCCATCGTAGACGGACAAAAGCTTGTCGACCTCGACATCGAATCGGCCTCCAGGGAGCAGCGCAAGAGCAACATCTACAAGAGCCTCATCACCCGCATCGAGCCCAGCCTCGAAGCCGCCTTCATCGATTACGGCGAGGAACGGCACGGGTTCCTGCCCTTCAAGGAGATCGACAAGGCCTATTTCAGGGCCGGCGTCGACGTGGGGCGCGCCCGCATCCAGGACGCGCTGGAGGAAGGCCAGGACCTGATCGTCCAGGTGGAGAAGGACGAGCGCGGCACCAAGGGCGCCGCCCTCACCACTTTCATCAGCCTCGCCGGCCGTTACCTCGTGCTGATGCCGAACAACCCGCGCGGTGGCGGCGTCTCGCGCCGCGTCGAGGGCGAAGACCGCAACGAGCTGCGCGACACCCTGGACAAATTGCAGGTTCCCGAGGGCATGAGCGTCATCGCGCGCACGGCGGCCATCGGCCGCTCGCCCGAAGAGCTGCAATGGGACCTCAACTACCTGCTGCAGCTGTGGAGCGCCGTCGAAGGCGCCGCGCGCACCCAGGAGAAGAGGCCGTTCCTGATCTACCTGGAATCGAGCCTCGTGATCCGCGCCATCCGCGACTACTTCCAGCCCGACATCGGCGAGATCCTGATCGACACCCAGGAGATCTACGACCAGGCGGTCGCGTTCATGCAGACCGTGATGCCCGCCAACGTCGGCAAGGTGAAGCTGTACCGCGACGACGTGCCGCTGTTTTCGCGCTTTCAGATCGAGCACCAGATCGAGAGCGCCTATTCGCGGCACGTGAACCTGCCTTCGGGCGGCGCGATCGTGATCGACCACACCGAGGCGATGGTCGCCGTGGACGTCAACTCGGCGCGCGCCACCAAGGGCGGCGACATCGAGGAGACGGCGCTGCGCACCAACCTCGAGGCGGCGGAGGAGGTGGCGCGGCAGCTGCGCCTGCGCGACCTCGGCGGCCTGATCGTGGTCGACTTCATCGACATGGAGTCGCAGAAGAACCAGCGCGAGGTGGAAAACCGCTTCCGCGAGGCCCTGCACTACGACCGGGCGCGCGTGCAGGTGGGCAAGATCTCGCGCTTCGGGCTGCTGGAGCTCTCGCGCCAGCGCCTGCAGGCCTCCCTCGAGGAGACCGCGCACATCAACTGCCCGCGCTGCAGCGGCACCGGCTTCATCCGCGGCACGGAATCGACCGCGCTGCACGTGCTGCGCATCGTGCAGGAAGAGGCGATGAAGGAGAACACCGGCGCCGTGCACGTGCAGGTGCCGGTGGACGCGGCGAGCTTCCTGCTCAACGAGAAGCGCGCCGAGATCCAGAAGCTCGAGGCGCGGCTGAAGGTGAACATCGTCCTGGTGCCGAATCCGCACCTCGAGACGCCGCACTACAAGGTGCAGCGGCTCAAGCACGACGAGCTGAACGCGATGGAGCACGTGCCGGCAAGCTACGAATTGGCGGAGCAGCCGGAAGAGCCGAAATCGCCGGAAGCCGTGGCGGCGGAGAAGCGCGAGCGCCCCGAAGCCGCGGTCAAGGCGATCGTTCCCGATCAGCCGGCGCCGAACGTGCCGGAAGTGCGCCTGCAACCCGCCGCGCCCGTTGCGGCCGCCGGCCCGGCGGCGCCGGGCTTTCTCGGCCGCATCCTCGGCTGGTTCAAGCCCGGCAAGCCGGAGAGCGCGGCCGCGGTGGCCAAAGGCGCCGCGGTGCGGCCAGTGCGGGAGCCGCGCCGCGAGCAGCCGCAGCGTGAGCGCCGCCCCGAGCAGCGCCACGGGGGTGGCGGCGAGCGGCGCGATCACCGCCGCGACCGCCCGCGAGACGAGCATCGTGGCGCAGAGCGCCGCCCGCAGCACGGCGGCGAGCGCCGCCCCGACCAGCGCCAGGGCCCCCAGCAGCAACGCGAGGGCCGCCCGGGCGGCGAGCGCCGTCCGGACCAGCGGCCACCGCAGCAGCAGCAGCGGCCGCCGCAGCCTCAAGGGGCCCTCACCGGCGAGCGGGAGGGTGACGAGCAGCGCCGTGGCCGGCGCGGCCGCCGCGACCGCAACCGCGAGCGGCGCCCGGATGGCGCGCGTGAACAGCAGGCGCCACGCCAGGGCCAGGCTGCGGAGGGCGGCCGGCCGCAAGCTGCGCCAGCGGCACCGCCCGCGTTCCAGGCCCGTGAACCCGACCTGAACGAACTGCGCCGGCGCGAACGCGAGATGCACGAAGCGCAGATGCGCGAGGAGGCCCGGCTGAACGCCGAAGCCGAGCGGGGCGAAACGCAGCCGCCGCCGCAAGCGATGCCCGAGCGCGCCATGCCGGCAGCAGCGCCCGCGATTGCGAAAGTCGATGCGCGCGAGGCGTTGGCGAGCGCCGGACTGCAGATGGTGGAAACGCGGCGCGATCGCGTGCCCGCGG
>CAZAEG010000370.1:0-15578 GCA_964484035.1 uncultured Enterobacteriaceae bacterium
TCCTCGTCGGCCCTGGACTTGAACTCGCCGCGCACCGTGGCGAGCACGCTCGCCGCCTGCTCGCCGCCCATGATGGAGATGCGCGCGTTCGGCCACATCCACAGGAAGCGCGGCCCGTAGGCGCGCCCGCACATGCCGTAGTTGCCCGCGCCGAACGAGCCGCCGAGGATCAGCGTGAACTTCGGCACCTGCGCGGTGGCCACCGCGGTCACCATCTTGGCGCCGTCCTTGGCGATGCCGCCCGCCTCGTATTTCCTGCCGACCATGTAGCCCGCGATGTTCTGCAGGAAAAGGAGGGGAATGCCGCGCTGGCAGGCGAGCTCGATGAAGTGCGTGGCCTTCAGCGAGCTCTCGGAGTAGAGGATGCCGTTGTTGGCGAGGATCGCCACCGGGTAGCCGTGCAGGTGCGCGAAGCCCGTGACCAGCGTCGTGCCGTAGTTCTGCTTGAACTCGTCGAGCTCCGAGCCGTCCACGATTCGCGCGATCACTTCGCGCACGTCGTAGGGCTTGCGCACCTCGGCGGGGATCACGCCGTAGATCTCCTCGGCCGGATAGAGCGGCTCGCGCGGCGCGCGCACCTCGAGCGAGACGCGCTTGCGCGTGTTGAGGCCGGCGACGATGCGCCGGCAGATGGCGAGCGCGTGGGCGTCGTTCTGCGCATAGTGGTCGGCGACACCCGACACCTTGGTGTGCACGTCGGCGCCGCCGAGCTCTTCCGGCGTCACCACTTCGCCGGTCGCCGCCTTCACCAGCGGCGGGCCGCCGAGGAAGATCGTGCCCTGGCCCCGGACGATGATCGATTCGTCGGCCATCGCCGGCACGTAGGCGCCGCCCGCGGTGCACGAGCCCATCACCGCGGCGATCTGCGGGATGCCCGCCGCCGAGAGATTCGCGATGTTGAAGAAGATGCGGCCGAAATGCTCGCGGTCCGGAAAGACGTTGTCCTGCTCGGGCAGGAAGCCGCCGCCCGAGTCCACGAGATAGATGCACGGCAGGCGGTTTTGCGCCGCGATCTCCTGCGCGCGCAGGTGCTTTTTCACCGTCAGGGGATAGTAGGTGCCGCCCTTGATGGTGGCGTCGTTGGCGACGATCACGCATTCGCGCCCGGCGACGCGGCCGACGCCGCAGATGATGGAGGCCGAGTGCACGTCGCCCCCGTACATGCCGTAGGCGGCGAGCTGGCCGATTTCCAGGAAAGGCGAACCCGGGTCGAGGAGCGTTCTCACGCGCTCGCGCGGCAGGAGCTTGCCGCGCGCGGCGTGCTTCGCGCGTGCCTCCTCGGGGCCGCCGAGCGCGGCCTGCGCCACCTTGTCGCGCAGGTCGGCGACGAGCGCGCGCATGCGCTCGGCGTTGGCGCGGAACTCCGTCGAGCGCGGGTTGAGGCGGCTGCGGATCGCGGGCATCAGTCGCGCCCCAGGCAACGCCCGATCACCAGGCGCTGGATGTCGCTCGCGCCCTCGTAGATCTTGCACACGCGCACGTCGCGCCAGATGCGCTCGACGGGGAAGTCGGCCACGTAGCCGTAGCCGCCGTGGATCTGCATGGCGTCCGAGCACACCTTCTCGGCCATCTCGGAGGCGAACAGCTTGGCCATCGAGGCCTCCTTCAGGCAGGGCTTGCCCGCGTCGCGCAAGGCGGCGGCATACAGGTAGAGCTGCCGCGCGGCCTCGACTTGCGTCGCCATGTCGGCGAGCCGGAAGTTCACCGCCTGGTGCTCGAAAAGCGTCCTGCCCATGCTCTTGCGCTCCTTGGCGTAGGCGAGCGCCGCCTCGAGCGCCGCGCGCGCCATGCCGGTCGCCTGCGCGGCGACGTTGATGCGGCCGGACTCCAGGTTGGCGAGCGCAATGCGGTAGCCCGCGCCCTCGTCGGCGAGCCGCTGCGCGGCCGGTACCTTGCAGTTCTCGAGCACGATCTGCGCGGTGTCGGAGGCGCGCTGGCCGGTCTTGTCCTCGAGGCGCGCCACCTTGTAGCCCGGCGTCGAGGTCGGCACCACGAAGGCGCTGATGCCCCTGGCGCGCGCGGCCTTGTCGGTGACCGCGAACACGATCGCGAGGTCCGCGGTCTTGCCCGAAGTGATGAACTGCTTGACCCCGTTCAGGACGTAGTGCGGGCCGTCCTTCTCGGCGCGCGTCGTGATCGCCGCGGCGTCCGAGCCGGCCTGCGGCTCGGTGAGCGCGAAGGCGCCGAGCAGGTCGCCGCGCGCGAGCGGCTTGAGGAACTCGTTCTTCTGCGCGTCGCTCCCGTAGCCGAGCAGGATGTTGGCCGCGAGGTTCGTCACCATGACGATGGTGCAGGTGGCGCCGTCGCCCGCGGCGATCTCGTCGCAGGCGATGGCGAGCGCGGTCGTGTCCATCCCCGCGCCGTCCCAATCCTCGGGGATCGCGACGCCCATCAGGCCCATGGCGGCAAGCTGCTTCACCTCTTCGCGCGGGAAGTGCTTGTCGCGATCCCAGGCCGGGGCCCTGGGCGCGAGCGATTCGCGCGCGAAGCGGCGCACGGCATCGCGCAGCTGCTCGTGGTGCGGCGCGAGGCTCATACTCAGGCGAGTCTCGTGTAGGTGAGGGTGTGGTGCGTGAACAGGCGCCCCTTGCCGTCGTGGCATTCGGCGGTGCCGAAGATGGAGCGCTTGCCCATTTTCAGCACGCGCGCGGTGCAGTACACGGTCTGGCGGCGCGCCGCGTTGAGAAACGCCGTATTGAGCTCGGCAGTCACTGCGTCCTGCTCCACGCCGATGTGGCGCTTGATGGCGAGCCACATGGCGCAGTCGGCAGCGGCCATGAGGACCGGGCCGTTCACCGTACCGCCGGGGCGCTCGAAAGCGCGCCGGAAGGGCACGGCGAGAGTGCACGCCGCATCGCTCACGGCGTGCAGCCGCATGCCGAAGCCGCGCAGGAAGCGCGAGCGCGCGAGCAGCGCGGCGAGCTCGCGCCGCGTGGCCTTCCTCGCGCTCAAGCGAGCTCGACCGCCATGGCGGTGGCTTCGCCCCCGCCGATGCACAACGTCGCCACGCCGCGCTTGCCGCCGTACTTGCGCAGCGCGCCGATGAGCGTCACCACGATGCGCGCGCCCGAGGCGCCGATCGGGTGGCCGAGCGCGCAGGCGCCGCCGTGCACGTTCACCTTGTCGTGCGGCAGGCGGTGCTCCCGCATCGCCGCCATGGCGACGACGGCGAAGGCCTCGTTGATCTCGAAGAGGTCCACCTGGTCCGCGCGCCAGCCGGTGCGCGCGAACAGCGTACTCAGCGCGCCGACCGGCGCGGTCGTGAACCAGCCCGGCTCCTGCGCGTGCGTGGCGTGCCCGACGACGGTGGCGAGCGGCGCGAGACCGCGTTTTTCGGCCGTCGAGCGGCGCATGAGCACGAGCGCCGCCGCGCCATCCGATATCGAGCTCGAGTTCGCGGCGGTGACGGTGCCGTCCTTGCGGAAGGCGGGCTTCAGCGTCGGGATCTTCTGCAGGTTCGCCTTGAACGGCTGCTCGTCGGTCTCGATGAACTTCTCGTCCTTGCCGGCCTTGAGGGCGAGCGGCGTGGTCTCCCAGGCGAACCAGCCTTCCTTGTTCGCCTTCTGCGCGCGCTCGAGCGACGCAATGGCGAATTCGTCCTGGGACTGGCGCGAGAAGGCGTACTTCTGCGCGCAGTCCTCGGCGAAGCTGCCCATCAGGCGACCCTTGTCGTAGGCGTCCTCCAGCCCGTCGTAGAACATGTGGTCGATGACCTGGCCGTGCCCCATGCGCAACCCCGCCCGGGCCTTCGGCAGGAGATAGGGCGCGTTGGTCATCGATTCCATGCCGCCCGCGACGACGATGTCCATGCTGCCGGCGGCAAGCAGGTCGCTCGCCAGCATCGCCGCCTTCATGCCCGAGCCGCACATCTTGTTCACCGTGGTGCAGCCCGCCGCAAGCGGCAGGCCCGCGCCGAGCGAGGCCTGGCGCGCGGGCGCCTGGCCCTGGCCGGCGGGGAGCACGCAGCCCATGATGACTTCCTGGATGTCGGCGGGCTGCAGCCTGGCGCGCTCCACGGCCGCGCGGATGGCGGCGGCCCCCAGTTCGGGCGCGGCGAAGCCCTTCAGCTCGCCCTGAAAAGCCCCCATCGGCGTGCGGGCGGCGGAAACGATGACGATCGGATCTTGGCTCATGTCGGTATCCTCAGGCAGGCGGGGCGTAGGCGCGCACGAGGCTCTTGCCGCGCGCCAGGATTTCATCGGGGAACGGGCAGGACTTGCGCGCCTGCGCGTCAATATACACACCTGTGAGCCTGCACAGGGCGGCGAGCTCCCCGGTCTCGCCGTGGCGCATTTCGTGCACGAATTTCGCGACTTTCTCGCGCACCTCGAGGAACGCGGAATGCACCGTCACCGTGTCTCCTGCCACCAGCTCGCGCCGGTAGCTGATGTCCTGCTGCACCGCGGCCATGCCGCGGCCCTGCTGGCGCAGGAACGCCGAGGTCACGCCCATCGCGGCGAACAGGTTCCAGGTGGCTTCGTCGAACTTGCCCACGTACCACATGACGTTCATGTGGCCCATGTGATCGCAGTGCCAGGGGTAGACGACGCCGCGGTAGGTCAGCGCGAGCCCGCTCATGCGCTCTCGCCGAAAAGCTCGCGCCCGATCAGCCAGCGCCGGATCTCGGAAGTGCCCGCGCCGATCTCGTAGAGCTTGGCGTCGCGCCACAGGCGCCCGGTGGGCGTCTCGTTGATGTAGCCCATCCCGCCGAGCGCCTGGATCGCCTCGCCCGCCATCCAGGTGGCCTTCTCGGCGGCGTAGAGGATGGCGCCGGCGGCGTCCTTCCTCGTCGCCTCGCCGCGATCGAGTGCTTGCCCCACCGCGTAGACGTAGGCGCGGCAGGCCGAGAACGTCGTGTACATGTCGGCGAGCTTGCCCTGCATGAGCTGGAATTCGCCGATCGGCTGGCCGAACTGCTTTCTCTCGTGCACGTACGGCACGACCACGTCGAGACAGGCCGCCATGATGCCCAGCGGCCCGCCAGCGAGCACCGCGCGCTCGTAGTCGAGGCCGCTCATCAGCACCTTCACGCCATGGCCCTCCTCGCCGAGGACGTTTTCGGCCGGCACTTCGCAGTCGCGGAACACGAGCTCGCAGGTGTTCGAGCCGCGCATGCCGAGCTTGTCGAGCTTTTGCGCGGTGGAGAAGCCCCGCATGCCCTTCTCGACGAGGAACGCGGTGATGCCCTGGTCGCTCGTCTTGCCGTAGATCACCAGCACGTGCGCGTCCGGGCCGTTGGTGATCCACATCTTGTTGCCGTTGAGGACGTAGCGATCGCCGCGCCGCTCGGCGCGCAGGCGCATGCCGACCACGTCCGAGCCCGCGCCGGGCTCGCTCATGGCGAGCGCGCCGACGTGCTCGCCGGAGACGAGCTTCGGCAGGTACTTCTTCTTCTGCGCGTCGCTGCCGTTGCGGCGGACCTGGTTCACGCACAGGTTCGAGTGCGCGCCGTAGGACAGGCCCACCGCGGCCGAGGCGCGCGAGATCTCCTCCATGGCGACGATGTGCGCGAGGTAGCCCATCATCGTGCCGCCGTAGGCCTCCTCGACGGTGATGCCGAGGAGTCCCAGCGCGCCGAGCTTGACCCACAGCTCGGGCGGAAACTGGTTCGAGCGGTCGATCTCGGCGGCGCGCGGCGCGATCTCCTTCCGCGCGAACTCGCGCACCGTGTCGCGCAGCATGTCGAGCGTCTCGCCGTGGTCGAAGCGCAGGAAGTTCATGCGGAAGTGTCGGGAGTGTCGGGAGTGTCCGGCGTGTCGGCGAGCATCATCAGCGTCTGCTGCATGCTCGCCACGTGCGTGCCGTCCGCGGCATAGACCTCGGCGCGCGCCACGGTGAGGGTGCGTCCCGGCCGGATCACCCGGCCGCGCGCCACCAGGTCGCCCTTCGCCGGCGCGAGAATGTTGATCTTGTACTCGACGGTGACCAAAGAGGCGCCGGCGGGCATCAGCGAATAGGCGGCGTAGCCGCAGGCCGAATCGGCGATCATGCCGAGGATGCCGCCGTGCACGTAGGCCTTCTGCTGCGTGAGCTCCGGCCGGTAGGCGAGCGCGACTTCCGTGGTGCCGGGCTCGACGAGCGTGAGGCGCGCGCCGATCAGGTCCATCGCCCTCTGGCGCGAGAAGCTGTCGCGCACGCGCGCGGCGAAGCCCGGGTCCTGGGGCTGGAATCTCGACTGTGGCGCGTTCATCGGCCTGAGGCTACTTGACGTTTACGTTAACGTCAACTCCGGCGGCGCGGCCCGAGCTGCCGGCGCACGCGTTTCTCGAAGGCGGCGATCTCGGCGAGCTGCGCGGCGATGTCCTCGCGCTGGCGCTCGAGGGCGGCCTTGTGCGTCTCCAGCACGGCGAGAAAGCGCTCGAGCTGCGGCCGCTCGTCCTGCCCGGGCTCGTACATGTCGATGAGGCTGCGGATCTCGGAGAGCGTCAGGCCGAGGCGCTTGCCGCGCAGCGTGAGCTTGAGGCGCGTGCGCTCGCGCGGCGTGTAGATGCGGCGCTGGCCCTCGCGGCGCGGCGCGAGCAGCCCTTCGGCCTCGTAGAAGCGGATGGCGCGCGGCGTGACATCGAACTCGGCGGCGAGCTCGCCGATCGAGTACTCGGCGTCGGCGCGTTCCTTTTCGATTTCCCGCATGGTAGGGTGCGGTTGATTCTAGCTCAGGTTCCCCTCGTGTCCGCCCTCGCATTTTCGCATGCAGAAACGCCCGCGCCCGGCGCAATGCGTGGCATCGCGCCCGGCGTGCACTGGCTGCGCATGCCGCTGCCGTTCGCGCTCGATCACATCAACCTGTGGCTGCTGGAGGACGAGGGCGGCTGGACGATCGTCGACACGGGATTGGGCGAGGCGATCGCGCACCTGCATTTTCTGGAGCGCGCCGGCAGCCTGCGGCGCTCGGTCGGCGCCGACGGCGTCGCGAGGTTCGCTCCCGCCAAGGAGGAAGCATGGAAGAGCGCGCTGACGGCGTAAAGCGGGAGCAGGCGGCGCGGGTGATGCACGAGGTGGCCGAGCGCTCCTCGCGCATCCTGCAGGAGTTCGGGCAGAAGCAGCTGGAGAGCGCCCTGGCCTCGGCGGTGAAGGACGAGCTCGGCATCGCCAAGGCGTACATGGACCTGTACTCGCGGCTGCTCATGGATCCGAGCGCGCTGGCCGCCGCCTCGGTGAACTTCTGGATCGATTCGATGCGCCTGTGGCAATCCTCGTGGCTGAAGATGCTCGGCCACGAGACCGAGCCGGTGGCGCGCCCCGCGCAGGGCGACGCGCGCTTCAAGGACCAGGAATGGTCGGACCACTTTCTCTTCGACTACATCAAGCAGTCCTACCTGATCGCCGCGCGCCACATCCAGCACGCGGTGGCGGGCGTGCAGGGGCTGCCCGACGAGTCGCAGAAGAAGATCGCCTTCTTCACGCGGCAATACGTGGACGCGCTCGCGCCCTCGAACTTCGCCGCCACCAACCCGCAGGTGCTGCGCGAGACGCTCGCCTCGGGCGGGCAGAACCTGGTCAAGGGGCTCGCCAACCTGCTCGCCGACATCGAGAAGGGCGAGGGGCAGCTGCGCATCAGCATGACCGACGAGACGGCGTTCCAGCTCGGCCGCAACGTCGCCACCACGCCCGGCAAGGTGGTGTTCCAGAACGCGCTCCTGCAGCTCATCCAGTACCAGCCCTCGACTTCCGAGGCGTTCCGCCGGCCGCTGCTCATCATCCCGCCGTGGATCAACAAGTTCTACATCCTGGACCTGCGCGAGAACAACAGCTTCATCAAGTGGGCGGTGGACCAGGGGCACACGGTGTTCGTGGTGTCATGGGTGAACCCCGACGCGAAGCTCGCCGAGAAGGGATTCGACGACTACCTGACCGAGGGCGCGCTGGCGGCGATGGATGCCGCGCTGAAGGCCGTGGGCGAGAAGCAGCTCAACGTCATCGGCTACTGCCTCGGCGGCACGCTGCTCGGCTGCGCGCTCGCCTGGCTGGCGGCGAAGGGCGACGCGCGCGTCGGCTGCGCCACCTTCTTCGTCTCGCTGCTCGATTTCTCGCAGCCGGGCGAGCTCGGCGTGTTCATCGACGAGGCGCAGGTCGATAACCTCGAGCGGCGCATGAACGAGCGCGGCTACCTCGAGGGCTCGGAGATGGCCTCCACCTTCAACCTGCTGCGCTCGAACGACCTGGTGTGGTCATTCGTCATCAACAACTACCTCATGGGCAAGGACCCGTTCCCGTTCGACCTGCTGTACTGGAACTCGGACTCGACGCGCATGCCCGCGCGCATGCACAGCTTCTACCTGCGCAACATGTACCTTAAGAACAGGCTCGGCGTGCCCGGCGGCATCGAGCTCGCCGGCGTGCCGATCGATCTGTCGAAAGTGCAGGTACCCGCGTACTTCATCTCCACGGTCGAAGATCACATCGCGCCCTGGAAGACGACTTACGCGGGCGCGCGGTACCTCGGCGGCGAGGTGCGGTTCGTGCTCGGCGGCTCGGGCCACATCGCGGGGATCGTCAACCCGCCGGCGGCGAAGAAGTACCACTACTGGAGCAACGACGCGTTGGCCGACACGCCCGATGCCTGGTTCGAAGGCGCCACGCAGCACCCGGGCTCGTGGTGGGAGGACTGGCAGCGCTGGATCGAGACGCAGAACGGCGGCGACAAGGTCCCCGCGCGCATCCCGTCCAAGGCCATCGAAGACGCCCCCGGCTCCTATGTCGCGCGTAAATAGGGACAGACCCCATTTTTTCGCATAGCGAAAAAATGGGGTCTGTCCCCTATTAGATGCTGAGCCGAGAGGAGAACGCGCTGCTCACGCGGGTGGGGCCGGGCACGGCGATGGGCGCGCTGTTCCGCCGCCACTGGCTGCCGTTCATGCTGGCCGACGAGTTGGCGCCGGAGGCGCCGCCGACGCGCGTGCGGCTGCTGGGCGAAAGCCTGGTGGCGTTTCGCGACAGCCGCGGCCGCCCCGGGCTGTTGGGCGAGCATTGCCCGCATCGGCGCGCGAGCCTGTGTTTGGGCCGTAACGAAGCCGGGGGTCTGCGCTGCGCCTACCACGGCTGGAAGTTCGACGTGGCGGGACGCTGCCTCGACATGCCCTCGGAGCCGGCCGGCTCGGGCTTCCGCGAGAGAGTCAGGGCCGAGGCCTATTCGGTGAGCGAGCGCGCGGGGCTCCTGTGGGCCTATCTCGGACCTGCGGAGAAGCGCGCCGAGCTGCCCGAGTTCGAATGGCTGAGCCTGCCCGCGGCGCAGCGTTACGCTTCGCGCCGGGTGCAGGACTGCAACTACGCCCAGGTGCTCGAGGGCGAGATCGACGAGTCGCGCGTGGGCGTTGCGGCAGCCGACGATCCGGCGCCGCGCCACACGGTGCACGAGGCGCCCTACGGCCTTGCCTGCGGCACGCGCCGTTCGGTGCAGGGCGATCAGCACCTCTGGCGCATCAACCTGTTTCTGCTGCCGTGCTTCACGCTCATCCCGCCTGCCGACGACCCGCACTCGAGGCTGTTTCGCGCCTGGGTGCCGCAGGATGACGAGCACACGTCGATCCTGAATGTCGCCTGGTGTACCGACGGGCCCGCGAATGAGCGCCGACTTGAGCTATGGAAACGCGGCGAGGCCGCGCACCGCGAGCTCGCCGAGTCGGCGGGGCCGATCGCCGATCGCACGCGCGAGCACCTCGGCACGAGCGACAAGGCGGTGATCGCCTTGCGCCAGCGCCTGCTCGGCGCCGCGCGCCGGCTTGCCGAAGGCATCGAGCCGCAGACGCCCTACGACCCGGACTGCTATCGCGTGCGCGCGCACGCCGGGCGCGTGCCGCGTGACGAGCGCGACTTTCCCGAGCGGGAGGAGATCCGGCGCGCGATGCGCGCGCCCTGAACTCCCGCCGGCGGGCGATCGTCATGGCGTCCACCAGTAGCGCACGATGTGGAAGAAGATGGGCGCGGAAAAGCAGACCGAATCGAGTCGGTCGAGCATGCCGCCGTGTCCCTCGATCATCGATCCCCAGTCCTTGACGCCGCGATCGCGCTTGATCGCGGACATCACCAGGCCGCCGAGGAAGCCCATCAGCGCCAGCGCAAACGAGATCAAGGCGGCCTGCGTCGGCGAAAACGGCGTGATCCACCACAGGCTCGCGCCCAGGACCGTGGTGCAGGCGACGCCGCCGACGAAGCCGGCGACGGTCTTGGAAGGCGAAACCTCCGGCGCAATCTTCGTCTTGCCGAAGAGCTTGCCCCACACGTACTGCAACACGTCGCTCGACTGGACGATCAGAATCAGGAACACGAGCAGAAAGGCGTTGCGGCCCGCGTAGCCGGGGATATCGAGCGACAGCAGGGCCGGCACATGCGAAATGCAATAGACGCAGATCATCAACCCCCACTGCAGCGTCGCCGTGCGCTGCATGAAATCGCGCACTTCGCCGCGCAGCACCGAAACCATCGGCAGCACCAGGAAGCAATACACGGGGATGAAGATCGAGTAGAAGCCGTACCACTCGATCCAGACCAGAAAGTACTGGAAAGGAATCGCCACGAAAAAGCACAGCAGCAACGCCCAGTGATCGCTGCGACGCGTTGGCGCGATGGACGTGTACTCGCGCAGCGCGACGAAAGACGCGAACGCGAACAGCACGATGACGCCGGTTCTCCCAGCGAGCAGCGCCAGGCCGATCACCGCCACCATCAGCCACCACGCCTTGACCCGCGCGTTGAGGTTGTCGATGGCCGCGTGGGGGCCTCCCGCAGCCAGCGTCGTCTTGAGGACCCAGCCCACCGCCGAGGCAAGCGCAAGCACGCCGATCACACCGGCGGCGAGCAGAAAAGTATGGTTTTGAGTGGACAAGGCGGCTTACCGCGGGCGAATCGAGGCCGCAAGCTCGAGCAGGGCCTGTCTGCTGCGGTCCAGGAAAGCCGCTTTCTCCTCGCCGGGCCGCAGTTGCATCGGCACGCCGAAATTGACCGAGCACAGTAGCGGCACGGGAACGACCTCGCCTTTCGGCAGGACGCGCCCGAGATTCTCCATCCACACGGGGACCAGCTGGACATCGGGTCGCCGGCATGCGACGCGATACAGGCCGCTCTTGAAGGGCAGCAGCGCTTCGTCGCTCGTGTTCCGCGTGCCCTCGGGAAACACGATCAGAGAATCGCCCAGCTCGAGTGCGGAGACGATGATGTCGATGGGATCGCAGGTGCGCGCGTGGCCCGCGCGCTCGATCAGCACCCCGCGCAGCACCTCGTGGATGATGTAGCGCCGGATGCGGCCCTTCTCCCAGTAATCCGCGCCGGCGACGGGCCGCGTCCTGACCCGCAAGTCGTACGGCAGCGAGGCCCAGATCAGGGCGAAATCGGCATGGCTCGAATGGTTTGCGAAGTAGATGCGCTGCACCGCCGCCGGCGCGCAGCCGCTCCAGCGCGCCTGCGCGCCGGTGACGAGCCGCGTGAAGCCGGTGATACCGGTGCCGAAAGCGTCGCTCAGGAAGCTCATTTCGGCAGCCAGAGCGCCGCCACGGCAAGCGCGAATTGCGCGCCGAGCAGCCAGCCGCTCCATTTGACCAGAGCGCCGAGGCCGGCGGCGCGCGCCTGCGGCGGGCGATCGCCGGAGGCGCCGCGCATCCATCCCAAATTGCGCCGCGCTTCGTCGAAGCCCGCGAAGCCGTCGGCCCGCCCTGCGGCCTCCTCGAAGATCGCACGATCGAACTCGATACGGACCGCCAGATAGATCTGCACGGCGCCGAGCGCCACGACCAGCCCGAGCGCGGCCAGCGCGAACGCCCCGGCGCGCGCCCCGCTCGCCGCGATTGCGAACGCGCACAGCACCAGGACCAGCGAAGCCGCCGACAGCCACCTGCTCGCCGTGCAAAGCGCGCTCGAGATCCGCGCCGTCCAGTTGCTGCAGACAGGCGCCACGGCTATGCCGAGCGATTGCGCACTCGGTGCGCGAAGCGGTCCACGGCGTCAACGGACTCGGGACCGAGGACGGCCGCCGGCCGCGCGCGGCGCACCTGCTCCACGGCTTCCACCGCGGCTGCGGCGCGCCCCGTCGCCACCAGCCAGGCGGCCACGGCGGCGGCGCTGCGCGAGTAGCCGAGCGCGCAGCACACCAGGACCGGCCCGGCGGCCATCGCCGATTCGATCGCCCGGACGGCGCGCTCGAGTTGGCCGGCAGAGGGCGTGGTGAGATCGAGCTGCGGCACGTTGATGTAACGAACACCGGAGGCGACAAAGGGCAGCTCCGCGGTCATGTCGACCACGGAGCGAACGCCGTGCGCGTCGCGCTCCGCGCGCGTCGGAATGCGGCCGATGAGCAACCCGGGCAGCACCGCATCCGGCAGCGGGCTCGACCGCGTCCACCAGCGCGAATTCAGCCAGGCGCCGGCGAGATAGGGCGCGAGCAGCCATCGTGCAGCGAGGCTCATCGAGCCGTCGGCGCCCTTCTGGAATGCCCGCTCATCAAGGAACGCATAGATCGCGGACACGAGCGCGAGCGATACGGCGATCCACAGGAGCCATAGCGCCCAGCCGCCGAGATAGACGGCGACCGCCACAGCGGCAGCGGCACCCGCAGCATACCCCGCGGCGAGCTTGTGCCGCTGCGGGTCCGATGCAAGACTGGCAGCACGCAGCGGCGAATCGCCTTCGTCGGGCACCAGCCACACGCAAAGCCAGCCCGCGAGCAGGCCGGTCGGAACGTCCACGAAGTGGTGCTGGTAGGTCGTGAGCACCGATGCGCCGATCAGTCCAAACCAGCCGTGCACCAGCCAGCGCCAGCGATCCGGCAGGCGGCGCAGGTACACCAGCCACAGAATCACCAGCAGCGCGATGTGCAGCGAAGGTGCCTGGTTGAAAGGCTTGTCGAAGCCCGTCAGCACGTCGAACATCCACCCGAACACGCCGTCGGTCTCGGGCCTGGCGAAGGTGAAGCGCAGCGGAAACGCCAGGAATGCCGTGACGCTGATCGCTTGCGCAAGGAGCAGACGTCGTCCGAGCGTGTCGACCTCGGCGCGGGTCGCGCACAGGAGGAGCGACAGGCCGTAGAGCGCGTCGATGGTCCAGTAGGGAACGATGGACCAGGCAAGAAAGGGGATCGAGCGCTCCCAGTCGAAGACGATGGCGCCGACATCCGCGCGCAAGCTGGCGACCCAGTTCGCAAACCCATAGCTGGCGAAAAATGCCGGCGCGAGCAGCGCGAGCCACGCCAGCGCCCGCTTCCACGGGCGCGGTTCAGGCGCGCGCGGCAAGGGAGACGGTGAAGATGCCCCAGTCATCGGTCCATTGCTCGAGCTTCGCAAACCCGACATGCCGCACCAGCGCGTCCATCTCGGCCTGCGTGCGGCGCCGCATGACCCAGGCCTGTCCCCCACGGTGGCTGGTCAGCGTGCGCGCGATCAATTCGAGTTGCGGATGCCATGGCTGGCCGGTGTAGATCAGGAAGTCCCCGGACATGACGGCCCGGCTCAACCCGCGCAGCGAGGCGAGCACCTGCTCGTTGTCGGGAAACAGCTCGTACAGGCCCGACACGATCGCGATCGACGGGCGCGGCTCGATGCGCGCGACGCTCTCCTCGTCGAAAGCGTCGCCCTTCACGAAGCGCGCGATGCCCTCGAGCCCCTTTGCGGCAATGAGGGCGCTGCCGTCGTGCACGTTGATGTCGCTGTAGTCGCGCAATAGGATCGACTCGGGCGGTGTTTCCAGCCTTGCCAGCGCTTCGAGCACGTAACGCCCGTGGCCCGCCGCGATGTCGACGATGCGCACCTGCTGGCCGGCGGCGCGCAGCCGCTTCGCGGCGGCGGCGATCGCCCGCTCGAGAAGCTGCTTGCGCATGCGGATGCCGCGCCACCCGATCGAGTCGAGATAGTTGCGATCGATCAGCCTGCCGATGGGCGTACTGCCGCTCGCGCGGTTCCGGTAGACATAGTCCAGCGTGCTTCCCGAATCGAACCCGGTTGCGAGCCCGAGCCGGACACCCTCCGACAGCCGACCCAATGTGCGCATGGAAAAGCGCACCATGGCGTAGAGCAGGCCTTTCGCCGAAAGCAGGGGAAGCGGCTGCGCGAGCCGCGCTTCCTCGTCCCGGGTGAATCCCGCGCGATGCACGTTCAGCAGCGACGGCGGCTGCGCCGGCTGGCTGAACTGGCGGGCAACGAATTCCCGGATCCTGCCGAGCGCCGAGGCTCGCTCCTTCTCGCCGAGCGTGTCGTGGTAGAAGCCGGGCAGGACGTGCTTTTCCTTGACCACCGATCCCAGTCGCTCGAAAAACTCGTGCTGGGGTGCGGTGTGTACCACCCAATCGGCGCCGGAAATCAGCAGTTGCACCGGCAGCACGATCGCTTGCGCATCGGCGACCACGCGCTCGGCGGCGTCGTAGAGCGCGAGCAGCATGCGCACGGAGATCGGCCGCGTGATCAGCGGATCGTTTTCGTAGGACCGGATGCGCTCCGCATCGTGGGTCAGGAATTTCGCCTTCACGTAGGAGTTGACGAAGAAATTACCGCGCAGGCGGTACAGGAATGCCAGCCCGGCACGCGCGAGCGGCACGTACAGCCGGACCCTGAAGGCCGGCGCTGCCAGCACCAGACACCTCACCTGCGGCGCATAGTCGTGCGCCCAGGTCGAGACCAGGACCGCGCCGACGCTCTGCGCGATCACGGCAATGTCCTCGATGCGCACCTCGTGCGCCGTCGCGACGTGGCGGATGAAGGCATCCACGTCCTTGACCGATGCGGCGAACGCCGGGCTGTCGCCGCGCACGCCGGGCGAGCGCCCGTGGCCACGCGCATCCCACGCGAACATGGCGTATTCCGGCATGTGCAATTCGTCGACGATGTGCTGAAGCCGGCCCGAGTGCTCGTGCCCGCGATGGAAGAGAACGACGGCGCGCTCCGCTCTGCCCGATGCTGGAGGCCAGTACCGGTAAAACAGCTCCGTGCCGTCGTGAGTCGCGAACTTTCGTTCTTCTGCCTTGCGCATTCCCACCCTCCCAAGAGCGCTACGTCGTTGCCGCCATCCCCCTTCGCACCCGGTTCACCATGGTCAGCGCGAGCAGCACGATCACGATGCTCCAGACCCAGTTGAATGCGACGGCCATCGGCACTCCCGTGCCCACGAGCAGACCCGCAGCGCCGAACACTAAGGCGCGATCGCTCTTACCCATGGGTCCGTCGTAGCGGCGCCCGGCGCCGACCGACACCGCGAGCACGCCCGCCAACTCCGAGACGATCGCCATGACGACGACCGCTCCGACGAGCCAGGGGCTCGATCCCGGCAGCAGCGCGAACGGCGCATAAAGGGCCGTATCCGAGATCACGTCGGCCAGCTCGTTCAGATATGCGCCCAGAGTGGATTTCTGGCCGAACTCCCGAGCCAGCATGCCGTCGATGGCATTCATCGCCATGCGCAGCGCGAACCAGATCGGCAGCAGGAGAAAAAGCCCGCTCAGCCGCGAATTCAGGGCCAGCAGCACGCCCAACCCCACCGAGACCGCGCAAGCGGCGACCGTCACCTGATTCGCGGTCACTCCGCCACGCTGCAGAATCACGGTCAAAGGCCGCAGCAACGCCTGGAATCGCGGCTTCAGTGCGTAGATACTCAATGTCGGCCCC
>CAZAEG010000371.1:0-4208 GCA_964484035.1 uncultured Enterobacteriaceae bacterium
CTCGGGCGCCTCGCGGCCACGCTCGCCGAGGGCGAAGGCCTGCAGGCGCACGCGCGCTCGGCCGAGCTGAGGTACAAGTGACGCCCGACAAGATCATCCGCCCGGAGATCCTCGCGCTCAAGGCCTATCACGTCGCCGACAGCGCCGGCATGGTGAAGCTCGACGCGATGGAGAATCCGTACCCGCTGCCCGCGCAGATGCGGCGCGAGCTCGGCGAGCACCTCGCGCGCGTCGATCTCAACCGCTACCCCGATCCCACGGCCAGGAAGCTGCGAGCGCTGCTGGCGAGAAAGATGCACGTGCCGGCAGGCATGGAGATCCTGCTCGGCAACGGCTCGGACGACCTGATCCAGATCGTCACCTTCGCCTGCGCGCGCGCCGGCGCAGCGATGCTGTTCCCCTCGCCGACGTTCGTCATGTACGGCATGAACGCCACGCTCTCGGGCATGAGGGCGCTGCCCTGTGCGCTGCGCAAGGACTACACGCTCGATCGCGACGCGTTCGTCGCGCGCGTGCGGGCCGAGCAGCCGGCGCTCGTCTTCATCGCCTGGCCCAACAATCCCACCGGCGTGCTCTATCCGGAAGACGACGTGGTCGCAGTGCTGCACGCGGCCGAGGGGCTGGTGGTGCTGGACGAGGCGTACCACGTCTTCGCGCAGAAGAGCTTCATGCCGCGGCTCGCGGAGTTCCCGAACCTCGTGGTGATGCGCACGGTCTCCAAGCTCGGTCTCGCCGGCATCCGCCTCGGCTACGTCGCGGGCCGGCCCGAATGGATCGGCGAGTTCAACAAGGTGCGCCAGGCATTCAACGTCAACGTCCTGACCCAGGCCGCCGCCGAATTCGTGCTCGAGCGCCTGGAGGTGCTGGAGGCGCAGGCCGGCAAGATCCGCGCGGAGCGCGCGGTGCTGGGCGAGGCGCTCGCCGCGCTGGGCGGGGTCACGGTGTTTCCGTCGGCGGCGAACTTCTTCCTGGTGCGGGTACCCGACGCCGACCGTACCTACGAGGCGCTGAAGCGCCAGGGAGTGCTGGTGCGCAACTTCAATTCGCCGGGGCTGGAGAACTGCCTGCGCATCACCGTCGGCACGCCCGACGAAAACCGTATACTGCTGACCGCCATGCGAGAAGCGCTGTGAGCCGCGCCGCCGAAGTCACGCGCAGCACCAAGGAGACCCGGATCCGGGTCAGGCTCGACCTGGACGGCCAGGGCGTGGCGAAGCTCGCCACGGGCCTGCCGTTCCTCGAGCACATGCTCGACCAGGTGGCGCGCCACGGCATGCTCGACCTCGACATCGAGGCAAAGGGCGACCTGCACATCGACGCTCACCACACGGTGGAGGACATCGGCATCACGCTCGGCCAGGCCTTCGCCAAGGCGATCGGCGACAAGGCGGGCATCCGCCGCTACGGCCACGCCTACGTGCCGCTCGACGAGGCGCTGTCGCGCGTGGTGATCGACTTCTCCGGCCGCCCGGGCCTGGAGTACCACGTCAAGTTCACGCGCGCGCTGATCGGCGAGTTCGACGTCGACCTGGTGCACGAGTTCTTCCAGGGCTTCGCCAACCACGCCCAGGTGACGCTGCACATCGACAACCTGCGCGGCGACAACGCGCATCACCAGTGCGAGACCATGTTCAAGGCGTTCGCGCGCGCGCTGCGCATGGCGGCGGAAGCCGATGCGCGCTCGGGCGGCGCCATCCCGTCCACCAAGGGTTCGCTCTAATTGACCATTGCGGTCGTCGATTACGGCATGGGCAACATCCGCTCGGTGTCGAAGGCGCTCGAGCGCGTGGCGCCGGGCGAGCGCGTCGAAGTGACCTCGGACCCGCAGGCGATCCGCGCCTGCGACCGCGTGGTGGTGCCCGGCCAGGGCGCGATGCCCGACTGCATGGCGCAGCTCGCCGCGAGCGGCGCGCGCGACGCGGTGATCGCGGCTACCCGCGACCGGCCGTTCCTCGGCATCTGCATCGGCATGCAGATGCTGTTCGAGCGCGGCGAGGAGGGCGACACGGCGGGCCTCGGCCTGCTCCCCGGGCGCGTGCCGCGCTTTCCCGCGGCGCGCATGGCGGGGCTCAAGGTGCCCCACATGGGCTGGAACGAGGTGCGCCAGGCGAAGCCGCACGCGCTGTGGCAGGGCATTCCGAGCGGCGAGCGCTTTTACTTCGTGCACAGCTACTACCCGGAGCCCGCTGACCCCGCGCTTGCCGCGGGCACTTGCGAGTACGGCGTCAGCTTTACCTGCGCGATTTCGCGCGATAACATCTTCGCCGTGCAGTTCCACCCGGAAAAAAGCCAGGCCGCCGGGCTCCGCTTGCTCTCCAACTTCGTCCAATGGCGGCCCTAGCCCTCTAGGCTTTCCCGCAGCATCGCGTGCTGATCATCCCGGCAATCGATCTGAAGGACGGTCGCTGCGTGCGCCTGCAGCAGGGCGACATGGCGAGCGCCACCGTGTTCGGCGAGGATCCGGTCGCCATGGCGAAGCACTGGGCGGCGCAAGGGGCGCGGCGCCTGCACATCGTCGACCTGAACGGCGCCGTGGCCGGCCGGCCCAAGAACGAGAAGGTGATCCGCGACATGATCGGCGCGGCGGGCGAGGCCATGCCGATCCAGCTGGGCGGCGGCATCCGCGATCTCGACACCATCGAGAGCTACATCGACGCGGGCGTGGCTTTCGTGGTCATCGGCACCGCCGCGGTGAAGAACCCGGGCTTTCTCTCGGACGCGAGCTATGCGTTCCCGGGGCGCATCATCGCCGGGCTGGACGCGAAGGACGGCAAGGTCGCGGTCGAGGGCTGGTCGAAGATGACCGGGCACGACGTCGTCGACCTGGCGAAGAAGTACCAGGACTACGGCATCGAGGCGCTCGTTTACACGGATATCGGGCGCGACGGCATGATGAGCGGCATCAACGTGGAGGCGACGCTGAAGCTCGCCAAAGCGATCAGGATCCCGCTCATCGCCTCGGGCGGGCTGAACAGCCTGAAGGACGTGCAGGCGGTGTGCGAGCAGCTGGTGCCCGAAGGCGTGATCGGCGTGATCACCGGGCGCGCGCTGTACGAGGGCAGGATCGACTTCAAGAAAGCGCAGGCCGCCGCCGACAAGGCGGTCGGCAAGTAGACGCCGCATGGGCCTCGCCAAGCGTGTGATCCCCTGCCTCGACGTGACTTCGGGCCGGGTCGTCAAGGGGGTCAACTTCGTCGCGCTGCGCGACGCCGGCGACCCGGTGGAGATCGCGGCGCGCTACGACGCCGAGGGCGCCGACGAGCTGTGCTTCCTCGACATCACCGCGAGCTCGGATGAGCGCGACATCCTGCTGCATGTCATCGAGGCGGTGGCGGCGCAGGTGTTCATCCCGCTCACCGTGGGCGGCGGCGTGCGCAGGGTCGAGGACGTGCGGCGCCTCCTGAATGCCGGCGCCGACAAGGTATCCATCAACACCGCCGCCGTGCAGGACCCGGCGCTGGTCGAGGAAGCTTCCGGCAGGGTCGGCAACCAGTGCATCGTCGTCGCCATCGACGCGAAGCGCAGAGGCGACGGCGGCTGGGAGGTGTACACCCACGGCGGGCGCAGGCCCACGGGGCTCGACGCGGTGGACTGGGCCCGGCGCATGCAGGCCGCGGGCGCGGGCGAGATCCTGCTCACCAGCATGGATCGCGACGGCACGCGCGACGGCTTCGACCTCGAGCTCACGCGCGCGGTGTCCGCGGCGGTGGGCGTGCCGGTGATCGCCTCGGGCGGCGTCGGCACGCTCGAGCACCTGGCCGCGGGCGTGCTCGAAGGCCGCGCCGACGCGGTGCTCGCGGCGAGCGTGTTCCACTTCGGCGACTTCACCGTGCGCCGGGCAAAGGAGCACATGCGCGCGCGCGGCATCGAGGTGCGGCTGTGAGCTGGCTGGACGAAGTGCCCTGGGGGAAGGACGGCCTGATCACCGCCGTCGCGCAGGATGCCGCCTCGGGGAGGATACTCATGGTCGCGTGGATGAACCGCGCGGCGCTCGCCGCCACCGTGGACCGGGGCGAGGCCGTGTACTGGTCGCGCTCGCGCAACAGGTTGTGGCGCAAGGGCGAGGAGTCGGGCCACGTGCAGAAGGTGCTGGAAGTGCGCCTGGACTGCGACGCCGACGCGGTGCTGCTGCAGGTGGAACAGACCGGGGGCATCGCCTGTCACACGGGGCGGGAAAGATGCTTCTTCCGCAAACTGGAGAACGGGAG
>CAZAEG010000372.1:0-3231 GCA_964484035.1 uncultured Enterobacteriaceae bacterium
CCGACGCGGCGCACGCCGAGCATGTCGGCGAGGACTTCATGCGTGAGCTGCAGGCGGTCCGCGCGTACGCGGTCGTGGGTCATCAGCAGCCAGCACGCCAGCCGTTCCTCGATCTCGTGAAACCGGCCGCAGCCGGCGGTCTGCCTGGCTTGCACCAGCTCGGCGTGGGCGTAGCGCTGCAGCTCGCGTCGCAGGGGAGCGCAGCGCCCGAGCTCCTCGACAAGGCCGGCGGCTTTCATGCGCAGCGCGCTGCCGGAGCCCTGGACCACAGCGCGAACCGATGCCCGATCCGCGCCCAGCGCCAGGGGAACTCCGACCATGCCTTCGCGGCCGACCAGGCCGACCTGCAGCGACTTTTCCTCCGCCACGACCCGCAGGGCGACGAGGGCGTCGTTCAAGAAGTAGACGTGCCGGATGCGCTCGCCGGGCTGGTACAGCACCTCGCCGTAGGCGAGGGGCACCAGATCGAGGTCGGCGAGCAGGCGCTGGTAATCCTGGCGCGGCAAGGCGGCGAGCAGGCCGTTGGCCGGTTCGCCGCCGCGCGATGACAGCGCGCGCTTTGCTTCCGGCAGCAGGAAGACGTTGCCGACGGCGGCGTCGATGACCGCGTCGACTTCGCCCGCCTGCAACGCGTGGCGCTCGGGACCGGTGCTCACCAGCTGCAGCGCGCGCGCCAGATTCATGTCGTGATGCCCAGGGCGAGACGCACGCGGTTGCCGTCGCTGAGATTGCCGATGATCTTCGCAATCGGGGCGGGCGACAGCTTGGCGAGGTGCGGCGTCACCAGCACGCCGTCGGCCAGGGCGCGCTGCGGAGACTTGAGCACGTCGACGATCTCGAGCTTGAAGGTGAAGCGCAGATGCTTCTTGCAGATTGCCGCGAGATTGGCGACGGCGAGAACCGAATTGGGCGCGCCGTTGGCGACATAGAGTCGCAGCCTCATGGGGGTCTTCCTAGCGGCCATTCATTCCTCCCCCCCTGCGTGTACCCTAGAAGGAAGGATTGCGTTCATTCGTGGATTCCCAGCGCGCCGATCAGGCTGCGTCGATCGCTGAGATAGCCGATCACCATCGCGGCGGGAGAGGGCGAGAGCTTGCCGAGGTGCGGCGTCACCAGGACGCCGTCGGCGATGTACGGGCGCAGCACCACAATCGCCGTGGCGCGGCTGGATCCGCGGCTTTTCGATTTCCTAGGCCGCATTGCGAGCAGCCTTCCTGTTCCGCTTTGCGGGGTTTGCGGAACTGCTCGAGGCGCGATGCGCCGGGTCCGCGCTGCGAATGCGGCGCAGCTCCTGCTCCCGGTCGCTCGAGGAAACGATGCGCGCCTGGACCTCGCTGGAGTATGTCGCCAGCTCGGCCCGCTGCCGTGCGAGATCCTGCTGCAAGGCCTTGATGCGCGCCTGGGTGTCCGCTTCGGCCGCCTGCAGCTCGCCGCGCCGGTGCTCGAACTCGGCGCGACGTCGGCTCGTCTTGGCCCGCTCCTCGCCCTCCTTTTCCCAGCGCAGCGTACCCATCAGCACCTCGCCGCCGGCAGTATATACGTCCGCCAGCATCGGGCCGGTACCGCCGAGGACCAGCTCGCGCACCTGGTTCGAGTGCCACGTCCCCCGCGATTTGATGATGGTGAGCGCCCGGTTGCGTTCGCCGCTGCGGATCAGATACGACAAATGGATCCAGGTATCCGCGATCGTGGAGATCTGCAGGTCGGTGGCCTCGGTCTCCGGCTCGTCGCTGTCGTTGATCGCGGTGACCATCACGGTGATCTTCTCGTCCTTCGCCAGGTAGATCAACCGGTTGGCGACTGCGCGCGCCGCCTCGATCCCGCCCGTCTTGGCGATCGCCGAAAGCGGGTCGATCACCATGCAACGCGGCCGATGCTCGCGGATCAGCGCCTTGATCTTGAGCAGCTGGTCTTCCGCGCCGATGGATTCGGTGCGGCCCGAATACATCCGCAGCAGGCCGGACTTGACGTGCGGCTTGAGCCGGATGCCGACCGACGTCAGATTGCGCGCGATGCGATCGGCGCCTTCGTCGAAGCTCACGAACAGCGTGCGCTCGCCCCGCCGGCAGGCGGCTTCCACGAACTTGCCCGCCACGGTTGTCTTGCACGTGCCGGGCACACCCGTGATCAGCGTGCTGCTGCCGCGGAACAGGCCGCCGCCCAGCATTGTGTCGAGCCGCTCGAAGCCGGCCGAGACTCGCTCGCCTGAAGCGACTTGCCTGATTTCGGTCGGTTCGGGCGCGCCCACTTCCAACCCGGAAGGCCCGAAGCTCACCGGATATTCGCCCGCCACGTAATCGGCGCCGCGGTATTTCGTGATCTCGACCCGGTGCAGCGCGACCCCGTGCTCCAGGCGCCGCTCGAACCGGATCACGCAGTCGACCATGAACTGCATGAAGCCGTAGTTCACGATCTGGGAGCCATCGCCGTCGAGCTTGGCGGTAATGATGGCGGCGCTGACCTCGTTTTCCTTCAGCCAGTCGCGGATGCGGTAGATTTCGCGCATTTCGGCAACCGGGTTCCGCAGCAGCGTCAGCAGCACATCGACGCCGTCGAACACGATCCATTGCGCGCCGATCTGTTTCTTCTTCGCCTTGAGCATGGCGAGCATGCCGGTCAGGTCGAACTCGCCGGACTGGACGACTTCGGGCGAGAGCTTGGCATCCAGGAAAAAGATCTTGTGCTTCGCCAGCGCGGGCAGACCCCAGTCGAAACTGCCGGCATTGGCGATGATCTCGGGTGTGCTTTCCTCGAACGCGACAAAGATGCCGGGCTCTTGCCGCTGGCGCGCTGCATTGACCAGGGATTGCAGCGCGAATACGGTCTTGCCCGAGCCCGGGCCGCCCTTGAGCAGGGTGGTGCGGTGGCGTGGCAGTCCCCCGCGGCTCAGTTGGTCGAAGCCGCTGATTCCAGTGGGTATTTTTAGCAGAGGATGAGTCAACTTTGCCATATCACGCGAGAAGCCCTGATTTCACTGTTCGCTACCCCACATAATTCCGTTACGTCATTCTTTACTTCACGGGGCCGCTGGGGCAGTAGCGCGCTCGTCGGGCCAGCGCGCGCTCGCGAGCTCGATGCGCCAGGCCGGTCCCGCCGCGTGCAGCCACAGCAGTCCGGCCTTCAGGACGGGCAGGCCGGTTCTAGGCACTGGGGACCTCCTGCGCGGTGCGCACTTCGGCAAGCAAGCGGCTGAACTCCTGCTTCACCACGCCGTAGCACTCGCACACGCGC
>CAZAEG010000373.1:0-2807 GCA_964484035.1 uncultured Enterobacteriaceae bacterium
GGGAACGCCGCCGGGAACGCCGGATCGTCCCAGCGCCGCGCGATCCACGCCGAGTAGTGCAGCAGGCGCAGGGTGCGCAGCGCCTCCACCAGGTGCAGCTCCTGCAAGTCGAAGTCGCGGAACTGCCGGTAGCCCTCGAGCACGCAGCCGAGCTGCTGCGCCATCGACGCGCGGTCCCCCGACAGCAGCATCCACAAGTCCTGCATCGCGGGGCCGCTGCGCGCATCGTCGAAGTCCACAAAGTGCGGGCCGTCGTCGGTCCACAGGACGTTGCTGGCATGGCAGTCGCCGTGCAGGCGAAGTGTTTCCAGGCGCCCGGCCCGCGCGTAGCTGTGCGCGACGCCCTCGAGCGCCTGGTCCGCCGCGCCCGTCCAGGCCTCGACGAGGTCCTGCGGCAGGAAACGGTTCTCGAGCAGCCAGTCGCGGGGCTCGCACCCGAACGACTCCTGGTCCAGCGCCGGCCGCGTCGCGAAGGGGCGCGTCGCGCCCACCGCATGGATGCGGCCGATGAAGCGCCCGAGCCAGCGCAGCGTGTCGTCGTCCTCGAGCTCGGGCGTGCGGCCGCCGCGCCGCGGATACACCGCGAAGCGAAAACCCGCGTGCGAGTTGAGCGTGGTGCCGCCCAGGTCGAGCGGCGCGACCGCGGGGATCTCGCGCGCAGCGAGCTCACGCACGAACGCGTGCTCCTCGAGAATCTGCGCGTCGCTCCAGCGGCCCGGGCGGTAGAACTTCGCCACGACGCTGCCGCCGTCTTCCAGCCACACCTGGTAGACGCGGTTCTCGTAGCTGTTCAGCGCGAGCAGGCGACCGTCGCCGCGCATGCGCGCGCCCTCCAGCGCGTCGAGCACGGTTTCCGGCGTCAGTCCGGCGTAGGGCGCGGGCGCGGTCATGCGATCGGCTAGACTATCACCGCGCATGAAAGCCGCTGCGGAAAACGTCGTCGTGGTCCGCGACCTGCACTTCGCCTACAACCAGCATGTGCTGTTGCGGGGCCTGTCGCTTGCCGTGCCGCGCGGCAAGGTGGTCGGCATCCTCGGCACCAGCGGCTGCGGCAAGTCGACGCTGCTGAAGCTGATCGGCGGCCAGCTGCGCCCCCAGCGCGGCACGATCCACGTCGACGGCGAGCCGGTGCACGAGCTCGACGGCGGGCCGCTGTACGCCCTGCGGCGCAAGATGGGCATGATGTTCCAGACCAGCGGCCTGTTCACCGACCTCAGCGTGTTCGAGAACATCGCCTTCCCGATCCGCGAGCACACCGCGCTGCCCGAGGATCTGATCCGCAGCCTGGTGCTGATGAAGCTGCACGCCGTGGGCCTGCGCGGTGCGCACGCGCTGCGCGTGGGCGACCTCTCCGGCGGCATGACGCGGCGCGTGGCGCTCGCGCGCGCCATCGCCATGGACCCGATGCTCACCATGTACGACGAGCCCTTCGCCGGCCTCGACCCGATCTCGCTCAACGTCATCGCCGGCCTGATCCGCACCTTGAACGACGCGCTCGGCGCCACCTCGATCATCGTGACCTACGACGTGCACGAGTCGCTCAAGGTCGCCGACTACCTGTACGTGATCTCCGAGGGCACCGTGATCGGCGAGGGCGCGCCCGCCGAGCTGCGGGAGTCGACGGACGCGCGCATCCACCAGTTCCTGCACATGGAGCCCGACGGCCCGGTCAGGTTCCACTACCCGGCGGCACCGCTCGCGTCGGAGCTCAAGCTGTAAGGTGGGCCTTGGGCCCACCCTACGGTGAAAATCAGGTCTTGGCGTCCTTCGGGATGAACTTCAGCGCCACGCCGTTGTTGCAGTAGCGCAGCCCGGTAGGCGGCGGTCCGTCCTTGAACACGTGGCCGTGGTGGCCGTCGCAGCGCTTGCAGCGGTACTCGGTGCGCGGGTAGATCAGGTAATAGTCCGTCTTGGTGGTGAACACGTCCGGGATGGTGGTGAAGAAGCTCGGCCAGCCGGTGCCGCTGTCGAACTTCATCGCCGAGGTGTAGAGCGGCAGGTCGCAGCCCGCGCACACGAACACGCCGGCGCGCTTCTCGCGGTCCAGCGGGCTCGAGCCGGCGCGCTCGGTGCCGTCCTCGCGCAGCACGTTGTAGGCGGGCGGCGCCAGGCGCTTGCGCCACTCCTCCTTGGAGAGCTTCACGGCATCCGTCGCCGCGGGCACGGGCGTCCCGGCGGCGAGGAAGGTCTTCCAGTTCTGCTGCAGCTCTTCGACCATCGCCATTCCTTTCTTCTGCGCGTATGCGAGCCAGGGCGCTCCCGCCAGGGGGACGGCCAGCAGCGCTTTCAGTAGTCCGCGTCGATCCATGGTGCCTCCTTGCGCAGTTTAGTCGAATGCGGCCGCGGTTCCTGACAAACAAACGGCAACGGCCAGCGCTCGCTGGCCGTTGGACTGCCCTCCCGCCGGCGGGTTCTAGTAGCCGCCGTGGCTGGCGATTACCGCGCCGAGCACCGCGCCCACGATCAGGCCGCCGAGCACGTCGTGCGAGCTTCTCGTGCGATAGACGACCGTCGGTTGGTGCTGCACGACGACGGGCCGGTGTACCACCGCCCGACGCTGCACGTAGGCAGGCCGGTGCACGACCACCCGGCGCTGCGCGTGGTAGGGGGCGCGATGTTGCACCACCACCACGCGTTTCTGCGCCTGGCCATGGCGGTACCCATCGCGGTCGGCCAGGGCGGGGGTGGCGCCGAGCAGCGCGGCGGCGGACAGGGCGGCAAGGGCTACGGTCTTCTTCAGCATGGCAGTCTCCTTTTCTGTGTGCTCCGGCAGCCCGTTCGGCGCCGGCGACGAAGCCATGGTTGCC
>CAZAEG010000374.1:0-4629 GCA_964484035.1 uncultured Enterobacteriaceae bacterium
GGGCGCGAGCATCTGGTCGAGCTCGGCCTGGGAATGGGACTTGCGATCCTGCGCCAGCGCCGCGGACGCCGTGGCGAGGACCGCGAGCAGGGCGATGATGAGCTTTCTCATGGGCGGGTGCCTCCGCCCACTTTGTACCGCGCTAGCCCGTGCGCAATCGCCCTAAAACTGGTTCAAATTGCAACAGGATGTTGCTACTCGGCGGACTTCTCCAGCGCCGGGATGGCGAGGCCCGCGGGCAGGTCCTCGTGCGGCGTGCCGCCGAGCGCGCGGTCGGCGGCGCTCGCCGGCTGGCTGCCCTTCTTCGGGCGGCCCGGGCGGTAGAACACCTGGAACGGCTTCACCGGCGGCACCGGCGGCGGGTTCTCGAGGAAGCGGCAATCGGACTCGGTGGGCACGCTCGCCATGGCGCCGATGCGCGTGCCTTTCAGGAACACCGTGTAGCGCAGCATGTGCGCCGATCCGGGGATGGGCTGGGCGATCACTTCGTACTTGCCGACCATGAATCGGCTGCGGGACTGCTGACCGGGGAGGACTCTGAGCATAGACCTCCCTTATACACCATAACTAGGCGCGGCGGCGACGCCGGCTGCGAATCATCAGCCAGCCGCCGAGCATGCCGCCGAGATGCGCGAAATGCGCGACGCCCGAGGCCGTGCCGGTGACGCCGAAATACAGCTCGAGCGCCGCGAACAGCACGACAAAGACGCGCGCCGGCAGCGGAATCGGCGGAAACAGCAGCAGCACCGTGCGCCGCGGAAAATACACGCCGTAGGCGAGGAGCAGCCCGTACACGCCGCCCGAGGCGCCCACCGTGGGAACGGGAGGGCCGCCCATCCAGCCGGTGACCACGAGGTGCGTCAGTGCCGCCGCCACCACGCTGGCGAAGTAGAACTGCAGGTACCAGCGCGAGCCGAACAAGCGCTCGACGTCGCGCCCGAAGGTGTACAGGGCCAGCATGTTGAACATCAGGTGCAGCAGGCTGCCGTGCAGGAAGCTGTAGCTCACGAGCTGCCACAGCTCGAAGTCCGGTCCGGCGCGCGGCCCCGACGTGGACGGCGGCCACAGCGCGAAATTCTCCACCAGCGGCAAGCCGCCCGCGAGCTGCAGCAGGAAGACGAGAACGTTGGCGGCGAGCAGCGCGCCGGTGACCGGCGGCACCCTCAGGGCTCCACCGGCGTGGGCGCGGGCAGCGGCATGCCGCGCCGCGCGAGCTCGGCGCGCACGCGCTCCGGGTAGTCGGTGATGATGCCGTCCACGCCCAAGTCGAGGAAGCGCTCGATGAATCCCGGCTCGTTCACCGTCCAGGGCACGACCTTCAGCCCGAGGCCGCGCGCCTCGATCAGCGCCGCCGTGTCCAGCTCCTCGTAGCTGGGCGACCAGATCCTGCCGCCCGCGGCGTGCACCGTCCGCGGCTGCGAGCCGCCGCGGCGCCGGCCGGTAAGGTAGACGGTGGCGATCTCGGGTGCCTCGCGTTCTACGGCCTGCAGCGTGCGCCAGTCGAAGGACTGCACGCTCGTGCGCCCGGCCACGCCCGCGGCGCGGACCGCGGCGATGAGCGCGCGCGCGAACGCCCTCGGCGGCAGCGTTTCGCCCGGCGCGCCGGGCGAAATCTTGGTCTCGATGTTGAAGCGCACGTGATCGTTGCCGGCCTTGCGCGCCAGCGCGAACAGCTCGGCGAGGCGCGGAATGCGCGCCCCGTCGGCCGGCGCCTGCTCGGGAAAGCGCGCGGCGTATTCGCTCCCCGGGCGCAGCCGCCCCACGTCGTAGCGCCGTAGCTCATTGAGGTCGAGCTCGCGCAGCAGAGGCCCGGGAGCCTCGATCCAGCGCCCGTCGGGGCCGCGCGCGATGTCCGGATTGAGGCGCCGGTCGTGGTGGATGACGACGACGCCGTCGCGCGTCACGCCGGCGTCCAGCTCCAGGGTATCGACGCCGACCGCCAGCGCCGCGGCGAACCCGGCCAGCGTGTTCTCGGGGGCCGTGCCGCGGGCGCCGCGATGCCCCTGCAGGTCGAAGGCCTGCGCGGTGCACGCCGGGCCGAGCGCGAGCGCCACCAGCAGGGATGCAGGAAGGTTTCGGTGTAGCGGCCACATGTGTTACGGTGTTCGCAGCGTCGATTGGGTCCGCCGCGCGATTATAGCGGCGCGGCCGCGGCGCCCCCCGACCATGCCCAACCTCAGCCCCCTCAAGTTCTGCATGCACGGCCAGCACTCGAAGCCGCGCGCCCAGTTCCGCGTGCTGCCCGGCGGCGAGCGGCGGCGCGAAGTGTGCGCCGAGTGCTACGAGAAGATCATGGCGGCGCGCAAGGAAAGAGCCGCCGCCGCGCGCAAGCGCTAGCGCGGCCTACGGGCGCAGCGGCTCGATCAGATCCGGGCCTTGGTTGCGCGCGTTGTTGACGCGCCGGCTGACCGGGTAGTGCTCGAATTCCTCCGGCGCCATCGGTTCCAGCGCCATCGCGGTGGCGACCGCGGCGTCGTGCATCGCCGGCTCGAGCCACGCACCGTGGTCCGCCTCGGGCAGCACTACCGGCATGCGCTCGTGCACCTCGGCCACCGGGCCGAGGGCCTGAGTGGTGAGGATGGCGCAGCTCAGCGTGTCGCGCCACGTCGCATACAGCCCGGCGAAGCAGAACGGGCGGCGGTCCCGGTGCGTGATGTAGTGCGGCTGCTTGCCGGCCGGGGTTTCCCGCCACTCGTACCAGCCCTCGGCCGGCAGCAGGCAGCGCGAGCGGCGGATCGGGTCGCGCCACATCGGCTTGCCCGAGATATCTTCCAGGCGCGCGTTGAGGGTGAAGCCGGGCGGCTTGTCCTGCTTCCACCAGTGGGGGATCAGGCCCCAGCGCGCGCCGCGCAGCGTGCACGCGCCGTCCTCGAGCAGCAGCACCGGCACCGCGGTCGTGGGCTGCACGTTGAAGCGGCGCGGGAAGGGATTGCCGCTCGTGCGGTCGATCTTCCAGGCGCGCTCGATCGACGCCTGCTCGGGACTGACGTAGCGGCCGCACATGGCGAGCCGCAGTGTAGCGCGGCGATCCGCTACGCGGCTTCCGCGGCCTTCGCCTTGGCGCGCCGCGCGCGCGGCGCGGCCGCGGGCTTGCCGGGCGCCGCGACGCCGGTGCGCGGGCGCGCTCCCAGCACCTCGATGCACAGCGCGGCGATCTCGGTCTCGAGCAGCCGCTCGGCGTTGGCGTGCAGGTTGCGCACCTCCGGCGTCGTCAGCAGATCGATCTTGTCCTTGGTCCAAAGCGCGGCGCGGCCGCGCGACAGGTTGTTTCGTGTGTTCATTCAGTATCTCTTTCCCGATGTGAATTCGACCTTCAGGCGCGCCACCTGCCGCCTCACGGCTTCGATGTCGGCGCGCGCGCGCTCCACTTCCTGCTTCAGGGCGTCGGCTTCGGCGCCGCCGCCCGCCAGGCGCTGCAGCGCCGCGTGCAGCTCGCGGTAGCGAGCCTCCGCCGCGTTCCAGCGCTCCACGACCCGCTGCTCCTGCTCCCGCCACAGCTTGCGCTTGTCCATGTCCGGTCCCCGCGGAAACAAAAAAGCCCGGCATCACCGGGCTCGACGTGCCTTGCGTGCGATCAGGCGGGCCTGACGTTGGTGGCCTGGGCGCCCTTGGGCCCCTGCACCACGTCGAACTGCACCTTGTCGTTCTCCTTCAGCGTCTTGAAACCGCCGCCCTGGATCGCCGAGAAATGCACGAACAGATCCTTGCCGCCGTCGTCCGGCGTGATGAATCCGAAACCCTTTGCGTCGTTGAACCACTTCACCGTGCCTGCGCTCATGTCTTCACTTCCCTGGTAATGGATGAAAAGGGCAGCCGCCCTGCGGAATGGTCAAGGAAGGGAAACAGCCTACTGATGAGCGCGGCGCGTCGGCCGCAGGCGGACCAGCGTTTTCTCTGCTTGAGAATCCTGCCCCGCCTTTATACAGGGGCGGCAGGTTTCCGTCAATCAAAACAAGAACTTGCTCCGGGCGGGGGACACGCTCAGAAATTGAACTGCAAGCTGACCGAGAGGAGGTCGTAGCCGTCCGTGTATTCGGTGGTGGAAATCTGGTGGTGCACGCCGCCGAAGTGCTCGTAGTCGATGCGCACCCGCACATCCTGCCAGAGCTGCGCGCCGAGGCCCAGGCCGAGCAGCCCGGAGATGCCGTACCTCCTGGTATCGGCGAGAACCGGAGTGAGTGTGCCGCACAGCGAAATGCAGTTGAACTGGGCTTGCGTGAATGCGAGGCCGAGCTTGGCGTGGAACGAGTAGCCGCCGCCCAACGGGACCGCCATCACGCCCGAGACCGCTGCTGCGAAGGTTTCCGTTTGCGCGATCTTGGCGCCGCCGAGTTCAACGTCGTACTTGCCGAGGCCGTACAAGCCGAGCTCGATGCCGAAACGCTCCCACATGCTGCCGCCATAGACCTTGAAGCCCGCGGCGGTGTCGTCGTCGAAAGTGTTGCCATACGGCGACGCGCCGTCCGTCGTCGCCGCCCCGACGCCGAAGCCGAAATAGCCCTGCCCGGGCTCCTGCGCCTGGGCGTGCGCGCCAAGCAGTGCGCCCGCCAGGGCAGCGATCAGGATTGCGGTTCTTTTCACTCTGGCCTCCCTCGAGAACGCTCGTTGGCAGCGAATGCCGCGCATTAT
>CAZAEG010000375.1:0-3592 GCA_964484035.1 uncultured Enterobacteriaceae bacterium
CTGCGCCGCAAGATGGCCGCCGACCGCGCCGGCGCCGTAAACGCAGATTTTCACGCCGCCTCTCCGTTAAAGTGTCGCCATGCACACGTTCGCCAAGGTGGTGCTGTACACCGATCGCGACGGGCGCGCGCGCTTTCGCGAAGAGCAGGTGCTCCTCAGCGCGGGGACGCCGCAGGCGTTGCTCTCGCCAGTGTACCCGTGCACCGGCTACCAGCTGCGCCACAGCCCCGTGGGCTTTCGCAGCGACTGGCATTGCACGGGCGCGCCGCAGTGGGTATTCATCCTGCATGGCGAGATGGAGATCGGGCTGCGGGACGGCACCTCGCGCGTGTTCCGGCCCGGAGGGCATTTCTACTCGTCCGACACGCTGCCCGCTGCCGCCGCCGCGTTCGACGCCGGCGTGCACGGCCACTGGAGCGCGCAGCGCGGTCCGGACCCGCTCGTCACGCTGTTCCTGAAGACCTGAATGGCCAGCGCCGGCCGCATCTATCGCCTGTCCACCTCCGGGCGGCGCGCGTGGGAAAAGGAGGATGCCACGGTCCCCGCCGCGTTCCGCCGCATCCTCGGCATGCTGGAGACCGAAACGCACACCGACGTGGTGCGCAGCTACCTGCGCCGCTATCCCGACCAGCTGATCCTCGAGTGGCTGGCCGAGATCGAGGAGCTCGGTCTGATCGAGTCGCGCCCGGACAAGGCCGCGCACGACCTCGATTTCACCGGCAACTTCAAGCTGCCGCAGCTGATCGCCGAGGACCGGGCGCAGCTCGCGCGGGAGTCGCAGGTCGCCGGCGGCGTGCTCTCGCGCAAGGGCGTGTACCTCGCGGCCGAGCGGCTGCTGCACCGGCAGGCTTCGGCGAAAGCCCCCGCCGAGACCGTCGTGCTGATCGTGGAGGACGACCCCGACCAGCTCGCGCTCGCGCAACTGCGCGTGCGCATGGCCGGCTTCGCCGCGCGCACGGCGGACTCGGCCGCCGCGTTGCAGGACGCGCTGGCGCGGCACGAGCCGCCCGACGTGCTGCTGCTCGACATCATGCTGCCGGACGGGGACGGCTTCGACATCCTCGCCGGCCTGCGCCATCACCCGACGCACGCGCTGCTGCCGGTCGTCATGCTCACCGTCAAGGGCGATCGCGCGGACATCGAGCGCGGGCTCGCCCTGGGGGCCGACGGCTACATCGTCAAGCCCTACAGCAAGAAGCTGCTCGGGGACGTGCTCTGGCAGGTGCTGCGGCTGGACGAGGGCTGAGCCTCACGCGCGCCAGCTGCTCGCGAGCCACGGCTGCTGTTCTCGCCGCAGCCCCGCCGGGCGGTAGTAGTGGTTGAGCTCGGTGAACCCGGCGCCGGCGGCGAGCGCCTTCCAGGTTTCCCAGTCGAGGAACGCGCCGTAGCGCCCGCGGCTCCAGCCCTCCTCGTTGCGTCCGCGCGGATTCGAGCAGAACAGCACGCCGCGCGGCTCGAGGGCGGTGCGCAGTTGCCGCAGCACGCGCGGCAGCTCCTGGGCGGGCACGTGAAACAGCGACGCGTTGGCGAAAATGCCGTCGAAGCCGGCGCGCGGCAGGTCGAGCCGCAGGAAATCCTGCTCCAGCACCTCGCAGCCGCTCGCCGTGCGCGCCATGGCGGCGAATGCGGGCAGCCCGTCGAGTCCGACCGGCGCATGCCCCAGCGCCTTGAAAGCCTGCAGATCGCGCCCCGGCCCGCAACCCAGGTCGAGTATGCGAAACGGCGGCGCGCCCTCGATGTGGCGCAGCAGCTCTGCGATGTTCTGGCCGACGTCGTGGTCCCGGGTGCCCTCGCGGTACTGCAGCGCGCGCCGCGCATAGTCGGCGAGCGTCCCGGCGGCGATTCGCTCCAGGTCCTGGCGATTCAGCGTCACGCGGCCGCCATCCGGCGGATAATGCGCCCTCCATCAGGAGTCATCGAATGCCCAAGGGAACGCAGCGCAGCAACCGCGAGAAGAAGAAGCCCAAGCAGCCCGTGAAGCCCGTCGCGCCGGGCAAGCCGGCGCGCCTGCCCTGGAAATAGGCCCCTGAAATGAAACGCCCCGGCCGGTTGCCCGGACGGGGCGTTTGCTAAGGCATGGCCGGCGTGTCAGCTGGCGATGCTCCTTTGACCGCGAAATGATCCGGTTGCGGAGTCCAGCCTGCCGGTGCTGCCTTGGTCGTCTCTCACTGGATCACCTCCTTTCGTGGTTGCCAGCCCGCAGTGTAGCAGGACAGAATTCCGGGCATGAACATGTCTGCCGAGGAAGTGAAGCAGTTCTGGCGCGGCTATTGCGAGCGCCGGAAGGTGGCGAAGGACCTCGTCGCGAAGGGCGAGGCGGAGATCGACAAGGATCCGGAGTTCTGGGCCGACCAGACGATGGACCAGCTACTGGCGCTGGTCACGCGCTGAGCGGGGCCGCTGCGGGCGTGCCTCCTTGATTGCCTTTGCCGCAGCGCGCGGCCTCGCCTGTGCTTTGCGCTCCGACCGCGGCCCCCTGGGCGCCGCTTTCTGCGGCTGCGCCGGCCGCACGGCCTTCGCGCCGCCCGCCGCGCCGCGCTGGCGCACGAATTCGCGTCGGGCCTGCCGCCGCTCCTGGATCGTCCTGCGCGCGTCGCGCGCGCGGCTCTCAACGCGCTGCTCGAAGCGGCCGGGCCGGAAGAAACCCGGCACGGAGGCGAGCAGGCGCGCGCGCGCGCCGCGCGCCTGCGGCCGGAACGCCGCGCGCCCGCGCGGCACCTCGAAGCTGCCCTCCGCCGCCTGCATGAAGGTCGTGCCCTCGTTCACCTTGTCGTAGCTGCCCGGCTCGCCGCGCGGGTCGCCGGCCAGGAGGTGCGTGGGCTCGTGATCCGTGCCGCGCACGCCGATGGTGACGAGCGGCGTGCGGATGGCGTAATTGGCGCGGTTGTACTGGCCGATCCAGCCGGTGATCGAGCGCAGCGCGCCGCGCGCGAGCTCGATCAGGCTGCGGTCGCCGTCGCCGCCGTCGGCGACGTACTCGGCGATGGTGAGCTTGGAGCTCTCGCGCACGATGAGCGAAGCGCCGTCGGCCATCTGCAGCTGCGCTTCCGCGCGCGGGAAGGTGGTGATGGTGTCGCCCTCGAAAACTTCGCCGCCGGCGGCGGGTGCGCGCGCCCTGCCGTCCTTTCCCTCGACCAGGATGTCGCCCTCGGCGAGCTGGAAGGTGCCGGCGGCGCGGGGGGCGTCCTGGGCGAGCGCGCCCGGCGCGATGCAAGCCGCTGCGGCAACGATGAAGAACGCGTGAATGGCGTGGCGAGGCATGGACGCGGGCGCCATTGTGGTCGACCCGCCGGGCCGCGGCAAACGGGCGATAATCGCCGCATGATCGGGCACGAGCGCGCGGGACATAAAGGCGCCTTCGTCTGGACGCAGGAGGGCAAGCGCCTCGCGGAAATGACCTACTCCGTGGCGGGGTCGCGCGTCATCATCGACCACACGCAGGTGGACGGCGCGCTGCGCGGCAAGGACGTGGGCCGCCAGCTGGTGCGCGCCGCGGTCGAATGGGCGCGGGCGGAGGACCGCCGGCTGCTGCCGCTCTGCCCCTTCGCGCGCTCGGTGTTCGACAAGACCCCGGAATACGCCGACGTCCTCG
>CAZAEG010000376.1:0-4833 GCA_964484035.1 uncultured Enterobacteriaceae bacterium
CTGGTCGAGATGCAGCGCAGCCACCAGGGCTCCTACATCGACTTCATCTGCGAGCTCTCGCGCAAGCACCGCGTAACGCTGATGGCGCAGGAGTTCCCGCGCGCGGAGCAAGAGCGCTTCGCGCGCCTCGCCGCGCAGTCCATAGAGAAGCAGAAGCGGATCGAAGCCGGCGACACCCTGCCCTTCGAGGAATACCGCAAGAAATACCTGGCCGTGGAGCGGCTGGGAAATTGACTGGAGAAGCGATGGCGACGACGACAGCAAGCGGATTGATCCATGAAGACAAGGTCGTGGGCAGCGGAGAGGAAGCCAGGGCCGGGCACGGCGTGTCCGTGCACTACACCGGGTGGCTGTTCTACGGCGGCGAGCGCGGCAAGAAATTCGATTCCAGCAAGGACCGCGGCGAGGCCTTCGGCTTCGCGCTCGGCGCCGGCCAGGTCATCAAGGGCTGGGACGAAGGCGTGCAGGGCATGAAAGTCGGGGGCACGCGCGTGCTCACCATCCCGCCCGGGCTCGCCTACGGCGCGCGCGGCGCGGGCGGCGTGATTCCACCCAATGCAACACTTATTTTCGAGGTCGAGCTGCTCGCGATCGAGAAATAGTTCCGGAAGATACAGCGCCGGCTGGGCTAGAATGCGCTGGGTAGGGGGCGATTCTAAGCTGTCGAAAGGAGTGCCTTATGGCGAGTTCTCCGCTCTGGATGATCTGGCCAGGCAACGCAGCGCTCTCCGCGCTGATTTGGTTTCTCATCGCCATGCCGTTCCTGTACGCGGCGCGCACGCCCGTGCATGGCCTGCTGCGCTCTCTGGGCGCGCTCGCCGGTGGCCCGCTGCGCCTCGCGGCGCGTTCGCTCCTTGCCACCGCACGCGAGTTGCGGGAGCGCAACCGCGCGGTGCTGCTCGCGCAGGGGCGCGAGGAGTCCGAGGAAAGAATCGCGCGCGAGTTCGAGCGCGTGGCGGCGTTGGTGAAGCGCGACCTCGAGGGCTATCCGGCCCTGCAGCGGCGGCTGCTCGACGAGATCACGCGCGTCGAGGAGGACTACCGCAAGTGCGGCGAGGTGCCGCCGCCGCCCCCGGAGTGGGTGGAGGCGGTCGCCGCGGTCGCGAAGATCAAGCCGAACGGCAACGAGCTGGTGCACCACTTGCTCGAGGAGATCAACGTCTCCATCAAGGCGATTCACGACAAGGCGCTGGCCGAGTACCGCCGCTCCTACCAGGCACGTCACAAGATCCTCGATGGCTTCATGCCGTTCTGGCGCTCCCTCGACAAGACCCTGGCTCAGGCTGACCGCAAGATGACGAGCCTCGCCGACCGCGCCGCGGCCATCGACGCGCAGATGGACCGCTACGAAACCATCGTGAAGAAAACCGACAAGGCGGAGCACGCGCTCACTGTGTCAGCGGCGACGCAGTTCTTCATCGCTACGCTGGTGCTCGCCATCGCCGCGGGCGGCGCTCTCATCAACTTCAAGCTGATCGCGCTGCCGATGTCGGAAATGGTGGGCGCGGGAGACTACCTCACCGCGTCGCTGCGCACCTCCGAGGTTGCCGCCCTGGTGATCATCTTCGTCGAAGCCACGATGGGATTGTTTCTCATGGAGACGCTGCGCATCACGCACCTCTTTCCGCGCATCCACAGCCTGCCGGAGAACATGCGCAGGCGGATGATGTGGACGTCGTTCGTGCTGCTGCTCATCCTGGCGGGGATCGAGGCGGCGCTCGCGCTGATGCGCGACATGTTGATCGCCGACAAGCAGGCGTTGTTGCAGTCGCTAGCCGCGACGCAGGCCCATGCGGCGGACGGCTGGCTGACGGGCATCCCGACGGCGGGGCAGATGCTGCTCGGCTTCATCCTGCCGTTCGCCCTCGCCTTCGTCGCCATCCCGCTCGAATCGTTCATCAATTCGGCGCGCACCGTGGGCGGCGCGACCCTGGTCGTCCTGGCGCGCACGGCGGGCGTGACGCTGCGCGTCGCGGGCAACTTCTTCCGCCAGCTTTCCAAGGTGCTCACCACGCTCTACGACATCGTCATCGTGCTGCCGCTCCTGGTGGAGCGCCTGGCGAAAAACGCGCGCCCGCCGGCGGTGCGCAGCGGGCGCGCGGACCTGAAAGTGGGAGAGCGGTCATGAGGCGGCGCGCGTTTCTCCTATCGGTCCCGCTGCTGGGCCTGGCGCAGGCCCTGGGTTGCACGGACCCGCGCAGCCATTCGCACGCCGTGTACCTGCTCGTAGACACCTCCGGCACCTACGCCCAGGAGGTCGATAAGGCGCAACTCATCGTGAACTACCTGCTGGGTTCGCTGCAGCCGGGCGATTCGCTCGCCGTGGCCCGGGTGCGCAGTCGCAGCTTCAGCGAGAAGGACATCATCGCCAAGGCGACCTTCGACCAGCGCCCCTCGCAGGCCAACGCGCAAAAACGGCTGTTCAAGGACCGGATCGCGGACTTCACCGCCACCGCCCGCGGCAGCGTGAAAACCGACATCACCGGCGGGCTGATCCAGGGCGCCCTGTTTCTGAACGAGACGGGGGCGGGAAAGAAGACGATTCTCATCTTTTCCGACATGCAGGAAGAGCTGGACAGGTCCACCATCCGCAGCTTTCCGATCGACCTGAAGGACATCCGTGTGGTGGCGGTGAACGTGGTAAAGCTGAACACCGACAACCTCGATCCGCGTCGCTACCTAGGGCGGCTGGACGCCTGGCAGAAGCGCGTGGAGGCCGCCGGGGCGCGCGAATGGCGGGTGATCAACGACCTCGAGCACCTCGACGCGATGTTGAAAAGCTGATCTGCGAGGCGTAGCATGGGCCGGTCGTGACCACCGGAAGGAAGTGCGCCATGTGCTGGGAATACGACGTCGAGTACTACCTGCGCCGCGCCGAGGAGGCGCGCCGCGCGATGAGGGAGGCCGAAGAGAAGCTCAAGCAGGCAAAGCAGCCGGCGGCGCCGGCTGAACCGGTTGCGGCGCCGGGCATGAAGGAGCCAGTCCCGGCCTGAGGTCCACACCGCTGACCTTCAAACCCCGCGCCCGCGGGGTTTTTCATTTCCAGCGGGTCGGTCGCAGCCTTCCCGGCAGATAGAGCGGGTGGGCTGGCTCGCCGCCAGCATTGAGGCGCAGCACGTGCAACGCCATGCCGGCCTGGCGCAGCAAGCGCGTCACGCGGGCGGCGCGATCGAGGTGTGTGCCATGGTTGCCCCAGGCACAGACGACAAGCCGCGCTCTTCCGGCAGCGCCCAGAATCGCGGCATCGTTGCCCGCGCCCACCGGATCCGCGGCGGCGCGCATCTCGCCCGGATCGGTCGCGCGCCACGCGAAAACGTTAGTCACCAGCAGGGTGCCGTAGCCCCAGCGTCGGGCGTAGTCCTGCGCGCGGGCGCAGGTTGGGTCGAGCACCGCCTCGTCGGCGGTGCTCGGATTGAGCATGAGGAAGTTTGCCACCGGCCTCGCCTTGTCCCAGCGCCGCCAGAGCAGCGTGCGCCAGCGCCGGCAGGCGGAAAACTCCGCCCCGGACGCGGTCATGGGGCGGCGCGCACGCGCAGCACGCGCGCGCGCCACGCGGCCGCGCCCGCAGCCAGGCCGCAACCGGCCGCAATGGCGAAGGCGAGCATGTAGCTTCCGGTGCGATCGAACAGGAAGCCCGCCAGCCACGGCCCCAGCGCGCTGCCCACCGCCGCACCCATCAGGCCGACGCCGACAATCGTGCCGAAGTGCGGCCCGCCGAAGCGGTCGCTCACCATCGCCGGCGTGAGCGAGGCGGTGGCCGAGTAGCCGACGCCGAGCAGCACCGCGTAGCCGTAAATCGCCCAGGCCGCGGGGGCGCCGGCGAGCCCGACCAGCGCCGCGACCGCGCCCAGCATGATGGCGATGCCCGCGACATACACGAACTCGCGCTCGACGCGGTCGGAGAGCCAGCCGCCGCCGGTCTTGCCGACGATGCTGGAGATCCCGACCACGCCGACCACCGACGCCGCGACCAGCGCGGACACGCCCTGGTCGACAAGGTAGGCCACCTGGTGCACGTGCAGCGTCTGCGAGCAGACGTTACCGAAGAAGAACGCCGCCAGCATCAGCCAGAACGGCGAGCCGCGCGCCGCCTCAGCGAGCGTGACCACGGGCAGGGGTCTTGCCGCCACGGCGGCGGGCTCAGGCGCGGGCCGGTGCAGCGGGGAGCGCAGATGCAGGAACAATGACGACGGCACGATCCACAGCACGCAGATCGCGGCCAGCGCGCGAAACGCCGTGCGCCAGCCGTAGGCGTCGATGAGCAGCTGCGTGAGCGGCACCACCAGCAGCATGCCGACGCCGACGCCGGAGCTGACGATGCCGAGCGCGAGGCCGAGCTTGTCCTGAAAGTCGCGCTGCACCTGCACCAGCGCCGGCACCCAGCCCGCCGCCGCCACCGCGATCGCCGTGAATACGCCGAAGCCCAGGTACAAGTGCCACGGCGCGGAGATGGCGCTGTCGGCCCAGAGCGCCAGGCCGAGCGCGACGCCGCCCGCCGCCATCAGGCGCATCGGCCGCAGGCGGTCGCACAGCGCGCCGACGACGGGGTTGACCGCGCCGTGCACCAGCGTGAACACCGAGAACGCGCCGGCGAGCACCGAGCGGCTCCAGCCGAACTCGTGCAGCAGCGCGACCAGCACGACGCTGTAGGCGTACCAGACGCCATAGGCGAGCGCGAGCGTGAGGGCGATGACGCCCAGGCTCAGGGCGCGGCGCGGCTGCGGCAAGACGCGTTCAGCAGCCGCTCAGGCCACGCCCTCGACGAGGCGCATGTCGCGCTCCGCGGCGTCTTTGCCGAGGACATCGAGCGCCTTCCTGTAGGCCGGCCCTTCG
>CAZAEG010000377.1:0-4118 GCA_964484035.1 uncultured Enterobacteriaceae bacterium
TCCCGGCGCGCTCGAAGCGCCGCAGCAGCGCCTGCAGATCGAGCGCGGCGCCGGGCGCGCCGTCATGGAACAGGCGCTCGTCGCCCAGCCAGACCAGCGCCCGCTCACTGGCGCCGGCGCCGTAGCATAGCTCGAAGCGCGCCACGCCGCCGCCCGCGTCCTGCCAGACGAAGAGGTCGAAATAGTCGTCATGGAACCAGCGCCGGCTGAGCGGCGCCTCGTCGCCAACCCCGAGGATTTCGCGCATTGCAGCTTTTCGACTCGCGCGCGCGGCGGCGGTTCCCGCCGCCTAGCGCGCCGTGGTGACGCGCGTGTTGGCGAGCACCAGGCGGTCGACGAGGTTCCTGACCAGCGCGCGCGTCAGCTGCAGCTGCGCGCCGACGCCCATCTTCGCCAGCGCCGCCGGGTCGAACTCGGCGAGCAGCAGCCGGGTCATCGATTCCACCGTGGCGTGGCGCGGCAGCTCGCCGCCCCAGATGTAGGCCATCTCGCCGAAGCACTCGCTGTGGTTGACCACGTTCAGCAGCCGGCCGCCCTTGGTGACCTTGACCTCGCCCTCGGCGAGGAAGAAGAAGCTCTTGCCCTTGTCGTTCTCGCGCACGATGATCCTGCCCTTGTCGACGCGCGCCCACCGGCCGGCGCCCGCCAGCTCCCACAGATCGGCATCGTCCAGGCCGGAGAGCATCTCCACGCGCTTGAGGGCGACGTACTTCTCGGTGTCGGGGATGGCGCTCGCCGGGAGCACCTGGCGCACCACCTTGGCGAGCTCGGCCGCGAACTCGGTCCAGGTCGGGTAGCGCGCCTCGGGCTTCTTGCGCAGCGCGCGCAGGATCACGGGGTCGAGCTCCTTCGGCAGGTCCTTGCGGATCTCGCTCGGCGGCAGCGGCTCGAGCTCCAGGATCTTGTTCAGCAGCGCGTCCAGGTTTTCGGCGCGCAGCGGCCGCTGGCCGGTGAGCATCTCGTAGAGCACCACGCCGAGCGCGAACATGTCGCTGTGGTGCGTGAGCTCGCGCCCGGCAATCTGCTCGGGCGAGAGGTAGTACGGCGAGCCCATCTCTGCGCTCTGCACCGCCTGGGTCTTTCTCAGGAAGGCGGCGCCGAAATCGGCGATCTTCACGTTGGTGCCGCCCGCGAGCATGAGGTTCGCCGGCTTGATGTCGCGATGCACGATGCCCTCGCGGAAGGCGTAGTCGAGCGCGCCGCAGCACTTGAAGCCGATCTGCAGCACGTCGGCCACCGGCAGCAGCCTGCCCGGCTGGGTGTGGCCGGAGAGATCGCCCCCCGTGACCAGCTCCATGGCGATGTAGCCCGAGTCGTCGCCCAGCACGGCATCGAGGATCGAGACGATGTGCGGGTGCTTGAGCTTGCCGGCGAGCGCCGCCTCGTTCTGGAACTGCGAGCGGTAGACGGTGCCGAACTCGGGGTCGCGGAAGACCTCGGGCTCGATGGTTTTCAGCGCCACCTCGCCGCCGGAAAAGGTGTCGCGCGCCAGGTAGACGGTGCCGGTGGCGCCCTTGCCGAGCATCTTGTGCACGTCGTACTTGCCGACCTGCAGGCTCAGGCCGAGGTCGATGGCTTGCGGCACCGGCGCTTTCCCGTCCATTGTCCTCCCGGTCCCGGATGTTACTGCATGCCGCGCTTGCCGAGCGCGCGTCCAGGCACCAGAATCGGCTTCTCCGATTGTCCGGCCACGGCGCGCGCATGGCACACAGGGAAGTCCCGGTCGAGTCTCTCGAGTTCGGCATGTACGTCGCCAAGCTCGACCGGCCCTGGACCGAGACGCCGTTCGTCTACCAGGGGTTCGTGCTGCAGACCGAGCAGCAGCTCGACACGCTGAAGAAATACTGCAAGCGGGTCTACGTCGACCCGGAGAAGCGCCAGGAGGTCGTGGCGGCGAAGCTGCTCACGCTGCCACCGGGCTCGGCGCGCCAGGCAATCGCCGAGCAGTCCAGGGAGAAGGTGCGCGGCAGCGTGGTCTACACGGAGCTCGCCAGCGTCGAGGACGAGCTGCCGCGCGCTCGCACCGTCTTCACGCAGACCAACGCCATCGTGCACACGATGTCGCGCGCGGTGCTCACCGGCAACGCGCTCGACGGCGGCCGCGCCAAGCAGGCGGTGAAAGAGATCACCGACTCGGTGGTGCGCAACCCCGACGCCATGATGCTGCTGGTCACCATGCGCGACAAGGCGGAGGAGACGCTCCACCGCTCGACCCAGGTCTCGGTGTACATGACGGTGTTCGGCCGCTTCCTGCAGCTCGAGCGCGAGAGCCTGGAGACCCTCGGCCTGATCGGGCTGCTGCAGGACGTGGGCATGCTCAAGCTTTCGCCGGGCATTCCTGGCCGCCGCGCCGACCTGGCGCCAGCCGAGGACGAAATCTTCAAGACGCACGTCACGCACAGCGTCGAGATCCTGTCGCAGACCGCGGGCCTGCCGCCGGAGCTGCCGGGCCTGGCGTCGCTGCACCACGAGCGCTACGACGGCAGCGGCTATCCGCGCGGCCTGAAGGGCAGCGCGATCTCGCAGACGGGCGCCATCGCCGGTATCGTCGATACCTTCGACCTGCTCACCGCGCCGGCGCCCTACGGCATGCAGATGCCGCCCTCGAATGCGCTGAACGTGCTGTTCCAGAACCGCGGCACGCAGTTCCACGCCGCGCTCGTCGAGCAGTTCATCCAGTGCGTCGGCGCCTTCCCGGTGGGCAGCGTCGTGGAGCTGAACAGCGGCGAGGTCGGCGTGGTGATCACGCAGAATCTGGTGAAGCGCCTGCAGCCGCGCGTCATGGTGGTGCAGGACGCCAACGGCAATCCGATCCATCCGCACAAGGTGCTCGATCTGGTGAACGAGCCGATGGCGACGCCCGACGAGCCCTACCGCATCCGGCGCACGCTCGACCAGACCACGGTCAAGATCGATTCGCGCGAGCTGTTTCTGTGAATGCGGCGCTGGACAGTGCCGCAATACAGCATCTTGTCGAGCAGTTCGGCCTCGCCGCCGACAGCATCGCCGCGCTCGACGAGCTCGGCGCGGCGCTGAACGAGCATGCCCCCGAGGCGCTGCAGGCGGCGCGCGGCGAAAGCGCGCTCGCCAGCGCCACCTCGCCCTTCTTCATGCCGCTCCTGCCCGCCGGCATGTCGGAGCCGCAGCGCGCGCTGGTCGGCGCGCTGGCGCGCGGCGCGCTCGGCGCCGAATCGCTGCCGCGGCTGCTGCTGGCGTGGGCGCAGACGCTCAATCCCGAGGAGCCGAGCGAGCGCGCGCTGCGCGACTGCCGGCCGCTGCAGGAGCTGCTGCGCGCCGGGGCGCTGCGCGTGTATGCGGGCGAAAGCGCGCGCTGCGATGCGGCGCTCGCCGCCGCCGAGCGCCTGGGGGCGGTGCAGCTCGCGCTCATCGCCGAGGTCGCGGCGCGCGGCGGCCGCGGCAGTGCCGACGCCGCCTCGGGGCTCGCGGATTTCATGGCGCAGGCGGACGCCTGCGTCGCCGCGCGCCTCGCCGACGGCGGGCAGATGGCGCTGCTGTTCGTCGACTGCGGCGTCATCGGCCGCGTCGACGACGTGTGGGGCTACGTGGTGGGCGACGGCGTGCGCGACCGCCTCGGCGCGCGCCTGCGCACCGAGGTGCTGCGCGCGCAGGACGTCCTCGGCCATCCCGGGCGCGACGAGTTCGCCTGCCTGCTCGCCAGCCTGCAGAGCAGCGGCGTGGCGACGCTCGCCGCGGAGAAGCTGCTGCGCGCGCTCGACCAGCCGCTGTGGGTGGACGTCGACGAGCTCTACGCGCGCCCGGCGGTGGGCATCGCGGTATTCCCCGAGCACGGGTCGAGCGCGGTCGAGCTGCTGCAGCGCGCGCGCACCGCGAGCCGCGCCGCGCGCGAGCGTCCGGAGCGCTTCGCCCTCTACGGCGCCGACCAGGAGCGCTCCGAGGTCGAGCTGCTGCTCTACGAGAACCGGCTGCGCGCGGCGATCGCCCAGGACGCGCTCGACATCGTGTTCCAGGCGCAGCGCGACGCGCGCACCGGGCTGATCGTCGGCGCCGAGAGCCAGCTGCGCTGGCGCGACGCGAGCCTGGGCGCCGTGCCGGTGGCGAAAGCCATCGCCGCCGCGGAGTCGGCGGGCCTGGTGAAC